>JADFXO010000037.1:520-20023 GCA_015233485.1 Nitrospirota bacterium | reverse complement strand
CTTCAACTCTCCTGTATTTTGCTCTTCTCCCATTGGGTGAGTGCTCCTTTTTCATTTTTTTGCCGTAACTCCCTGTCTTATATATTATTTTTTCCCTATATCATAATTCAACTGCTTTTTCTAGGATAAAAGACATGAGGGTGAACTCGGTGAAAAAACAATGGTTCCTTGCGGCTGACTCATAATCACAAACCTGAAAATCAATAGTTTATGGACAGACTCTATTTAGAGAAGGACAAGTAAAGCAATCAAAGGGAGGCTTTTGTGGCATTACCAATCGAAGATACGCCCATATTGAAAGGGAAGGATGCTGAAAGATTTTGGAAGCGAGCGGCGGAATCCGAGGCCGGACTGCACAAAATATCGGATGAGGAAAGAGAGAGAATTATAGCAAACGCCGCAAAGATAGAAAAAATTGCTAAATTCCCAGCCTGATTATAGTCTTGTACGGCTTGATTCAAACTATGAACTCAAGCCTTTTGATTGTGGAGGTACCGATTTAAACGATTTCTTTATCAATGAAGCAAAACCTCACCTGAAACATTTACCTGCTGTTACATATGCTTTAGAAAGTAACAGCGAGACAATTGCCTTTTATAGCGTACTGAATGATAAAATCAATCGTACAGAATTAATAAAACGCCGATTTCCTAAGAAAAAGCGTTACGCCACTTTCCCCGCAATTAAGATAGGCCGATTAGGTGTACACAAAAATTATCAATGGAAAGGCTATGGGACCCTGTTATTTGATTACATAAAGAAATCTTTTACCTATAACAATAAGACTGGCTGTAGATTTATCACGGTTGACGCTTATAATAAACCAGAGGTATTGAAATTCTACGGGAAGAATGGATTCATTTTTATATCAGAACACGACAAAGATGAGGAAACAAGGCTGCCGTACTATGATTTAACGAACTTTGTCAAACATGATTAATCAAGACACGAAGAAATTAAGAAGGGCTGGCTACATGAGAAACGCCAGCCCCTTACGCAGTGAGACGTTCCAATACTACTAACCTCCGATCGTCGCCCCCTAATTCTACACCTACCACACCCACAGAGGCGATGGTTTTATTGTATCAGATATATAAAACATTGTCAAGGATTATTTTGATGATGGCATATGGCTGGAAAATAGATAACCGGCCATTTTTACTAACAAGTTGGGTAGTTTGTATCAAAACTAGACAAATGAATCCTTTTTGTCTAGTTTTCAGGAGACTTTGCAGGTTAATTTAAGGTATAGTACCTGTATGCATGTCCCAACGATAAGCGACGAACAATTTAGCGAGAGGAAGCCAGCATGAAAAATGTCATCGTCGTCATCGGTGCCGGATCGATCGGTCAAGCAATAGCGCGTCGGGTCGGCGCGGGAAAGCATGTACTGCTTGCCGACTTGCACCAGAAGAACGCCGATGTGGCAGCCGAGGTGCTAAGCAATGCAGGATTTGAGGTAAGCACTACGACAGTAGATGTGTCTTCACGCGCTTCGGTTCACGCTCTTGTCCAGACGGCTATTGCATTTGGGGAAGTCACTGGTGTCATTCACGCCGCAGGTGTCTCGCCATCACAAGCGTCACCGAAAACCATCTTGAAGGTTGATCTCTATGGAACCGCGCTTGTGCTGGAGGAATTCGGCAACGTTATCGCGCGCGGTGGTTCTGCTGTCGTAATCGCATCTCAGTCAGGGCATCGTCTGGACGCGCTAACTGCAGAGCAGAACAAGGCTCTTGCAATGTCGCCAGCCGACGAGTTGTTGTCGCTTTCTATGCTGCAGCCAAGCCAGATAAAGGACTCCCTCCACGCCTATCAGCTTTCCAAACGCGGGAACTCACTACGGGTGATGGCAGAAGCAGTTCGCTGGGGCAAGCGAGGAGCGCGGGTCAACACAATTAGCCCCGGCATCGTCATTACTCCGCTTGCCAAGGACGAATTGACCGGCCCTCGTGGTGAGGGATATAGGCGGATGATTGAACTATGCCCAGCCGGTCGAGCCGCTACCCCTGACGAAGTAGGAACTGTCGGGGCACTCCTAATGGGGACTGACGGCGCGTTCATCACCGGCAGCGACTTCCTTATGGATGGCGGTGTCACCGCCGCCTATTGGTATGGCGAACTCTCTCCGAAATGAACGAAGCGCTGAATTGCAACGGAACCAGATTAGACAAAATGTAGCATTTTGTCTAGTTTCCCTCTTATGAACGCCTGTAAACCAGCATTTTTATTGAAGGCGGGTAAGGCCAAAACTATACAAAATGATGACACTTACTTCGCATTTGGGTCCACTTCAACCGCACCAAATTATCGGATGACATAACCGCCCCCGTTTATTTATAATCACGTTGCCGTGATAATCGAAAGGACAATAGTGAGGGTGGCAGGCTCAGATAAAACGAACGTCTCTGACCCGATAGCCGTCGGGAAAAAACTTCGGCTGCGAGTTAACTCAAGCGAAGTCCTGTCGCTTTTGCGTTGATGTCAAAGTGCATCCTTATATTACGAAGCGAATCTACTGGACGGTCTTTGTGCCGTGAACGATGACTTCGTAAAAGCCGCCTATCAGCCCTCTTAATTTATCGAAATTATGTTTCTTAGGTGCGGCAATACACACCAGTACGCGCGAAAGCAGGTACCCCCAAAAGGCGTAATAAAAAAACAGCCACTGTACGGGCGACTTCTTTACGTGCTGCTTAAAAAAATAGTGCGTAAATACGACAAACATGAAAATCTCTCTGTAGCCGTTGGGTCTCATCTGAGGCGCCTCGTAGTGGTAGAGTCTGGCGTGCGGGTTGAAGATGAGCTTATAGGCCTTTGATACCCTGTAGGAGAAGTCCTTGTCTTCGCCCATACCATAGTTAAGAAAATGTTTGGCGTCGAAGGCAAATTTGCTAAACACCTCTTTCTTGAACGAGCTGACGCCTCCGGACAGGAAATCGACCTCTGTAATCTTTTTAATTTCAAACGGCGTCGTCCCAAAACTCGTGCAAAAACCGGAAGGAAGCACCCTGCCCTCCCTGACACCGGAAACCAGGAAAGGAATCTCCAATATCTTCCTCAGCTTTTTGGCGAGGCCGAGTTTTTTGTGGTTTGCGATTGCCCCCCCAACCCCTCCAACGTCTTCAGACGTGTTATATATGTTCAGGATTTGTTCAATGTAATCAGGGAAAAGGACGACGTCGTCATCAAAGAAAAACACTATATCACCGGTTGCAAGCTCAATACCCTTGTTTCTTGAGGCGGTGAGGCCTGGTTTATCTTTTTTGTAATAGACATATTTAATGCCCATCTGCTCACACTGCGCCTTTAGTGGCAGTTCGGTAAGGTTGCCGTCATCAACGACAATTATTTCATAAGGAGGCACTGTTTGATTTAAGATTGACTCTATGCAGTTTTTCAAATCAACCGGCCTGTTATACGTGGGAATTATGATGGAGGCCTTATTGTTCATAACTATCGCCCTCTCTTTCGTTTTATCAGATTTATTATTTTTAAATGTAAAAAGTCCGGGCTCATCCAGGCAGATACGCCATACATAGCGAGGCAGTAGAGCACCGTTGCCACCGCGGCGCTGATATACTTATTAATAGGGACGACTGATGAGATATACGCAAGGGCGGCTATGATAAAACTCATAATGAAAAATATAATAAAAACATCTTTTATCTTTTTAAACCATGAGAGTAAGGAACAATCCTTGTAAAAACTCCGGACAAATATATAAAGCGCGATAAACAGTATAAAAAACGACAACGAGCTGCCACAGGCAACTCCAACCGTGCCATACCCCATAGTAATAAAGGACACCGCCGCCAGACCATTGAACACCAGCACCAAACAGATGACTACAGAGGCCTGAAACTGCTTATTGTGAGAGATAATAATGCCGCGGGCTATGAAGGCAAGGGCAAAGAAATAACTCCCTATGGCAACTATCTGTGTCGGCACGATACCCTGAATATACTTGGGAAGCACCAGATGAATGAAAGGCACGATTAAAAAGAACGATGGGCCCAAAAGAAACGGCATGAAGTGAGAGGTGTAAGATAGCGGTTTAAAAAAATAATCATCTAATGTGTCCTCCCGTTTACTGGTGGTAACGCTTCCCATGAGGTCAACCTCTACGACTTCCCTCGCATCGCCGGGTATCTGCACAAGAAAGTTAAACACCAAGCCTGTTATAGAGTAATACCCCAGTTCTTTTACGCCAAGTAAATACGCAATAATGATTTTATCAATAGAGCTTATGAGATCGTTCGATACATTATAAACTAATATAGGCATGCCTTTCTTTGTCAACTCGAAAAATACGGCCTTCTTAAACGGCTCTATTAACTTAATAGGCGACACCATGTGCATATAAATAACCATAATCAAAACAGAAAGCAAGGCGGAAAGATACATCCCGTAGATACTTAAATAATATATTAAGCCGGCATTTAAGATCACCGCAATGACGGATCTTTTGTAGTTTATTGAGCTAATCAGTTTAAATCGTTTATCTGCGCTTATCTCATTGAACTGGTAATCGAAGATACAATTCAGAATGATAAGTATCCCGACAGAGAGGAGTCCGGCCTGTTCCATTTTGTTTAAATTTGCTGAAAAGGCGTAAACCCATACGCCTGCGGTAATAATTATGGACAGAAACATGGAGCCATAAAAGACGGCTGATTTTATGTCATTGCCCTCGGTGGTTTCATTTCTTGATTTATGATAAGGCAAGAGATAAAACATGGCATTTCTGGTGCCGAGATGGGCGTACGTGGCGTATGTGGTTATAATAGAGATAAGATTCCACAATCCGTAGAGTTCCGGCGGCAGCAGCCTTGGTTTTATAAAGGTGTTAACAATACCGCAGGCCCGCTGAAACATGTTACTTGCCGCGTAACGGGTTATATTTTTTACAAGGGTATCGCTATCTTTCATCCGGCTTCTTGCGTTGCAATACCTTTTTCATCGATTTAAAGAAATTGTTATTTTTTATTATCTCTGTGTAGAAAATTTGGTACCAGGTTTTAAACTCTGTGCTGTTAAAATCTGTGAGCGCTATTCTATGCAGGTATGTCCTGGTGGACGGCGAATAGTTGATTACCGGATAGGAAGAAAAGACCTTCTGAGCGCCAAGGGAAAGGATAAGGTCAATTTGCCTTTCGGAGAAGGTTGTGCCGGGCTGGCCAAAGGGGAATGCAAAGAGGTTTGTAAAGTTTTTGAAAGATTGTAATTTTTCCATATTTTTCAGATAAGACGACGTCAGCGCCTCATCTGACAGAGTTAACGCGACGTCATGGTTATACAGGTGGTTTCCATAATAAATATACCGGCTGTGCGATGTTTTTAAGAGCTCTTCTTCAGAGGCAAACGGCCCGACAAATCCTTCGACGGCATCCTTAAAATCCTTGCCGCTGAGTTTTATATAGGAGTTCACAATTTCCCTCGTGCAATTAAGAAATAACGGGGTTATGATGTTTTCCCTTCCTGCAACGCTTAACAAATACTCTTTAAAGCCCTCTTCCTTTTCGCAAAGATAGGTGATAAGGCCGGACTGGAATATCACGCCTGACGCGGGCTCGGTGTTAAGAAAAATGACTGTTGGAACCTCGTTATTTTCTATTATCTCAACGGCATCTGAAAAAAATCCCTTTACGCCGTCGTCAAATGTAACCATAGCGGCGCGCGGCGGCAGCTCTCCGCTGATAAGCTCATCAGGCGTAATGACGTTGAAATTATTTTTTATGAACTTGAGTTGAAAGTCAAAGATGTCGGGGGGGACATTTAATTTATACATCCTGCTGAATTCGCTTGGGGTGTACGTTACGTCGTGGAATAAAAACACCGTTAACGTATTTTCCAGCTTAGACTTCTTAAATAATCTGAAATACGTCCCGGCAAAAGTGGCAAATTCATCCTTCAGAAATTTTTTATCGAACACACCTGACTCCTCAAACTGTTAATCGAATATATCTTTGATGTTGACCTGAAGTCCTTCTATTACCTTAGACGTAACCACGCCCTCAATCTCTGCAATAGAATATCGTATATATTTATCGTTTTCGATGGTTAGGACTTCAACAGCCTTAAATTCGGGGATGACTATCCAATATTCAGGCACCCTATACTTCTCGTATATCTCTTTCTTAGTGGCGGTATCTCTTATAAATGTACCGGTTGAAACTATCTCACACACCATATCCGGCACACCCCTTACCCAATCCTGGAAGATTGCCATGTTCTCTTTCCTGATGAACAGTATGTCGGGCTGAAACCTGTTTAAACCATCTTCGAAGATTACATCAAGGGGGGAATAGTAAACCTGCCCTAAATCTTTCGTTTTAACATAATGATGAATAATGTAGTTCAGCTTACTGCTGATACCCTGATGCATTCCAAATGGACTAGGCCCCACAATTTCCTCCCCATTGACAATCTCCGTTAAATCGAAATCTCTTTCCAAGGTTTCCATAGCAATAGTGTACCACCGCTCTTATGGTTTTGTCGATAAGGATTAAAGGTAACCCCCCTTCACCCCATAATCTCGCACATGTTTTATCTATTGAATTTGGGCTGCCGCCGACAAGACGGGGGATTATCCCCCCGTTGGCGGCTTCGGTACTCCGGCTAATGGGCTATTTCCTTCCTCCGAATATCGTAAATATCCCATATTTATAATAACAGTCTATCTCTTGAAACCCTGCGTTTTTCAACATCAATTGTTGGCTGTCAAGGGTGTCGGGTTTGTTTTCTTCAAGGTTCTTGTACCTTTTAATTACATCTTCGACGGGGTCATTTACGCCCAGTGCGGTCTGTTTGGCGCACATCCAGTCTTTCCATATTTCCATGTACCAGTTTTCAATTGAATCCGATGGAGCGATTACCACATCGATATTCACAAAATAGCCGCCGGCGGCAAGTATCTGATATATCTTATTGAAGAGCGCCGCCTTTTCGTCCGTTGTCAGGTGATGTATGGCAAGGGAGGATACAACCATGTCAAAGCCTGCCGGTAAACGCTCCTCCCTTATAAGCTCTCCAAACGAGCAATGGAGAAACTGCTTTTCTATATCAAACTCCCTCAGGCGTGCCTCCGCCTTGTTGAGCATATCCCCTGAGCCGTCAACAAGGACGGCGCGGGCGGCGCGGCCTGACTTTAATAACTCATAAGTCAATGCACCGTCACCTGAGCCAAGCTCAAGCAGATTAACAGGCCTGTCTAAGCTTACAAAGTGTTGATAGAACGATTTCACTATTGAAAACATCCTCGAACGTTCGGCGATATAGATTTCGGCCTTATCAAGGTAATCTCTGCTGAAGTCTGTGTCTGCCCATTTGGATTTATCGAATTCCATGCTGTAATAACTCCTTTAGTTATTTAAATTGTCTTTCAGAAAGTCTTCTATCTCTCTCACCCGCTCCTCTTCGTGAAGTACCGCGCCCCTTAGCGCCTTATATTGCTTAAGCCGTGTCTTTGAAAAGGTGCCGGATATGTTATCAAGCTTACTGAGTCCGTATTCTATGCGCTTTGCCCATGCGAGGTATTGATTATATTTATCCTTGTCCGCCCTGATAGAGAAATCTCCGGGGATTTTCCATTTGTCTTTCAGGAACAGCCACGAGGCGAAGTCCTCAAGTTTTGTGCCGTCCATAAGTTCTATCGGGGTGATGTTTTTCATTGCTTCGATTCTCAGGCTTTCTGAGTCGGCAATTATGGTGTGTTGGCCGTTAAAAGGATACGCGCCGTAGTTGTCGAAAAACTCCCATGTGGATTGAGCGGATTGTTTTTCGGCATGGCAGGAGGCGCATTTTCTGGCCTTGCCAAATGGATGGGCGGCCTGGTCAAGCTGAAGCCAGAGGAGGTGCTTATTGTCGGCGGAGAGATTATCGAACGTGCCGACTGTGTAGTATGCGTCGTGAGTCTCACCATTGGGCCACTTGAACGTCAGGGCAGGTGACGGCGGCACATCTTCTTTGATATTGCCCACGCTGTGCGGCCATATCTTATAGGGGCGCCACACACCTTTCTGGTCTTTTACGATTATAGGAGGTGACTGAATGCCATAGTAAAGCGAGTATTTTTTAAACGGATTTGGGCTGCCGGCAACGGTGCCAGGCCCCCATATAGTTATCTGATACCCCCGGAGTTCGCTTATATGACATGAGGGGCAGTCGAGCGTTTCATGAACGCCTCGGGCGTGCGCCTCTTCGATTTCCAGATGGCAGTCCTGGCACGACGCCTTTCGCTCCATATCCCCCATACCCTTTTCCCCCGTGGGGTGGCACGCTACGCACTGGATGCCCTTTTCGTAGTGCACGTCGGGTTTCATGCCCGTAGGGATTGAGTAGTCGCCTCCGATGTATGTCTCACCCCTTCGGGACTGCATAGCGCCAGGGTGGCAGATGCTTGTGCCCCTGCCAAAGCCGGCGCATGACTCTGCGCTTGGCGTCTTCGTAAAGGAATGAACCCCGCCTTTTTGCGTTGGCGTATAGTGGCAGTCAAGGCATCCGGCGTGGCAGATGTTGCAGAATTTTTGTTTATCTTCGGCCTGTTTATGGGTAAACGGGACGTTTAGATTTCTAACGATGTCCGCCGTGTTTTTATACGAAAACGAGGCGCCCTTGAGTTCGTCCACCGCAGGCAAATCAGCAAACGAAGGACCGCAGTTGTGCGGCCCGTAGGGGTCTGTCCATGTCCTCATATAGCGCTGGCGATAGTTAACTCCCATTGTGGATTTTTTGAACTGTTTGAGTTCCTGCGGGTGGCAGTTAGACTTTCCACAGGTCTTTTTTGCTATATCGGGGTCGAAGTTAAAGGTTTTAAGGTTTCTGTCGTGCCAGAGCAGGTTTCTCACTTCATAGGGGACACCAAGCTGCCCGTTTTGTTGAGTTTTCGGGAGAAGTTCATAGATTTTGTTGCTGCCGGAGGGTAGAATCGGACCGTTAAAAATCGCCTTTCGATTGAGAATATCACCGTCTTCGCTGATTAAAATAGCCTTCAGCATACCCTTATGGGCGATGTCTTTGTCTGCTGTCCTGCCGTTTCCAAGATGGCAGTCGCGGCATTCGATATCGGGGTGTTTACTTTGTTTTTCGACGGTCTCTTTTGTGATATAAAAATGCGGGACGCCCTCAGCCTCCATGAGTTTTTTATCCCCGTGGCACCTGACACATCCCGACGAGGTCTGTTGCATGGAACGATAAACAAGCGGCAGGAGTATCAAAAGAACCAGCCAAAACGCCACAAACAGGCGCCGCGGCGTCAACCACTCTCCAATAGAACCAATCGCACGTTTTGCCATGAGAACTGATTCTAAATTTTCGACGGTATTTTGGTCAACCGCATATAGTTTACTTCAATAACTTTTATCTTGTAAGATTACCTCTTCGACAGGGCGACCAAAAACCTTATTATATGCACCAGGCCGTCCATGACGGGGGCGATTTCCCTCTGCAGGCCGCTTCTGATTTCTTCGGTTCTCTGTGCCTCTATGTCAGGTAAAACCGCGCCGCTCCCTTGCTGACCGCGCAGGGCGGCAGTGGCCGCCACTGCGCCTGCAGGCCGGATGACGCTATCAACCTTCCCGTGCAGGCCGACTATCGTATCGGTTATAAACCCAAGAAACTCAAGGGTCTGTGACTTGACCATGTTGTTTTCCTTTTCGATAAGCGCCCTGATTTCTTTTATCTCACCGCTGAATTCACCCCGGATGTTGTCAATGTTGCTCTTCATAAACTCCATACCGCCAGAGGTATAAGGTTCAATCTTCAGCGTAGTGATTACAGCCTTGAGGGCAGAGATATCACCTCTGAGTGGTGCCAGCGTGGTATCAAGCCTTGTGTTTACCGACTCGCTGACTGATAGTTTTATTTCATGAATCAGCCCTCTCATTGCAGTGTCATCCATAGTGCCGGTTGATGGCACGCCCACTGTTTTTAACTGTTCGACGGTCTGTTTCATGGTGTTGCCGAGAGTTTCAACTGCGCTGCCTATGGTGTTTAGTTTATTGCTTATGGCGTTTATATCAATCGACGGTATGCTATATTTAACCGCGGCTATCTCGTCTTTTACGGACATGGAGGAGTTTCTTATGCCGTCTTTCAATGTCCCCTCAAGGCGGCTATTAAAGTCGGACAACAGGGCGGTGAGTGTGGAGTTAATCTCCTTTTTCAGTTCGGCCGCCGTTGAGTCCCCCGCCTTTTTGACCGCGGCTGACTCGGCTGCCCCCGCGGCTATAGCGCCAAGCCTTTGAAGTTCTCCTGATTTGTCATCCAGCAACGCCGTGAACCCTGTTTTTAACGTCTCGGTAAAGCCGGCCAACATCTCCCTGATGTCGCCACTGGTGTCCTGCGTTGCAACTGTGGCCTTAACCGCCGCAATATTGTTGACCCTTTGTTTTAACTTCGTAAGCATCTGCTGGAAATCATCAGTTCCCTCTATCTCCGCCATGGCTCAGCCTCCCTTTTTATTTGCTATTATTTTGAGCATCATCCTGAGGATATCTGCTGGTTTGCCATTAACGAGTCGAACTGCGCCTTGTTATTTTCACCAAGCGAGGCCTTTATTTCTGAGACAAGTCCACCCTCTACGGATTTGGCAAGGGCACCGATTAACTGGCCGGAGATGGAGTCACAGATGTGCCTGGACAGTGCCGACAATATATTTCTCGCCGCAACGTCAACATAACAATCGTTGTCCATGTTTATTACTGCCCCTCCTGCCCCCTCTATCGGTTAATTTAGTACCGGTTTGCTTATAGATATTAATGTATGGGGCTTTGCGAAGTCAAATTAAATTTCGTGGTGTGTCAAGCTAAAGTAGAACCGGACGATTCGCTTAATAGTCATTAACGAAAGGCGACGGACTGCTTATTGAGCAGTTAGCTTTAACTTGTACTATTATGATCACATCGTAGTGTTCTCTGCTCTTACGTCCCTTTCCCCATTCTCCTGCGATGGCTGAACACAAGGTCTTAATTTCTCAATCGCATCATCAATTATTTGCACAGGAAAAAATCCCGGCTTTGCCGGGATTTCTTCGTCATGATAATCCTCCTTGTTTCGGCTCATTATGACATCTACTATTTCCCTTGTAAAGATGGGGTTCTCTTGACGCTTACGTTTGTATTTGCCGGTTTGCCGTATTCGTAAGGCCCATCGGTGATTGTGGGAATTTTCTCGAAATTATAAAACGGCGGCGGCGATGGAATCTGCCATTCAAGCGAGAGTGAGTTCCACGGATTGGCCGGAGCCTTCTCTCCCTTTATTGCCGAATGGACTAAGTTGTACAAAGTCATGAGAAATCCCGCAATAGTGATAAAAGAAAAGATGGCGGCAATTTTCATCGCAGGGGCGAACTCCACAGGGAGTTTCCAGTATCTTCTGGGAATGCCGTTATAGCCAAGATAGAACTGCGGCAGAAAGGCTATCATAGCGCCGACAAGAGTTATCCAAAATGCTGTCTTGCCGAGCTTCTCGTTATACATCTTCCCGGTAAACTTCGGGAACCAGTAGTAAACGCCTCCAAGGCATAGCATGGACATGCTTATCGCCAGCACGTAGTGGAAATGTGCCACGACCCAGTGCGTGTCGTGTACCTGGATATCGAAGCCGAGCAGTCCGTTTGCTATGCCGGTAACTCCGCCTATTGTAAACAGGGATATAAATCCGAGTGCGTGCAACATAGGGGTATTCAACTCGATTGAACCTTTGTGGAGCGTTGCCAGCCAGTTAAATGTCTTAATGCCTGTCGGAACGCCGATTGCTATCGTACCCCACATAAACAATACCCTTGTCCAGTTTAATGTGCCGGCAACATACATGTGATGCACCCATGTCTCAAACCCCACAAGTGTTATCATCATAATGGCAATAACCATGCTGGTGTAACCGTACACCCTCTTTCTTGAGAAGGTCGAAATTATATCGGACACTATGCCAAACACAGGAAGCGCTACCACATAAACCGCAGGATGCCCGTAAAACCAGAATAGATGCTCATAGAGAATCGGACTTCCACCCTTAAAACCGTTATAAAAACTCGTCCCAAGATATTTGTCAAAGAGCAGGAGCGTAACTGCCGCAGCCAGGACGGGAACGCCTACGAGCTGAATAATGAACGCCCCGAAAAGCCCCCACACTGTGAGATTCAACCTTCCCCATGTCATGCCGGGCGCCCTTAGCGTGATTATCGTCGTTATGAAATTAACCGCAGCGGAAATACTGGACGCCCCAAGCAGGTGTACCGCAAATGCATAAAACGCGATGTTTGCCGGTCCTGTGATTGAATAAGGCGGATAACCTGTCCAGCCAATGTCGAGCCTTCCAGGCAGGACAAGGCCCATAACCGCTATCAATCCCGCCCCTACATATAGCCAATAGCTGAGGGCATTGAGTCGTGGAAAGGCAACATCGTGCGCACCTATCATCAGTGGTATCATATAGTTGGCAAAAAATCCAAGCAGCACCGGTATCATCCAAAACAGCACCATCGCCGCGCCATGAATCGTAAATGCCGTGTTGTAGAGATTTGCTCCGATTACCACTGTTTTTGTCATATCAAGCTGCTCTACCCTCATTATGGTTGCAAGCAGCAGTCCCACTACGAAAAACACCAACGACGTAACCAGATACATAACCCCTATCTTCTTATGGTCGGTCGTAAAAAGCCACGACTTAAATCCAGCCGGTTGTGTAGTCATATTTTTAACCTCCTTTATTTTGTTGTCTTTAAGTAAGCCGCGATAGCTTCATATTCTTCTTTAGCCAGCATATTGGGGGGCATCATGTGGCCGAATCCCTTTATCGGCTTTGCCTTAGGGTCTGCTATTTTTTCTTTTACGAATGCCTCGTCTATGGCGACTTTCGTGCCGTCTTCCAGCTCTTCGGACTTTCCGATGATTCCGTTTAAGGCAGGGCCTGCCTTTGTCTCACCGGTTATGCTGTGACAGCCAAGGCAGCCGAGACGCTCAACAAGATCTTTGCCTTTTGTCTCCGGCGTGAGGGACGCCATTTCACTGTCGCCCTTTTGCTTCTTAACCCATGCGTCGTAATCATCTTGTTTCATCACAATAACCTTCGCAAGCATCTGCGAATGCCCTGCACCGCAATACTCGGCACAATAAACAGGGTACTCCCCCGGTTCCTTTGCCGCAAACCAGAGGTATGTATTCTCGCCCGGAACCATGTCCTCGCGGGTTCTGAAAGCCGGCAAGGCAAAATCGTGTATTACGTCCTTGCTTGTAAGATTTACCTTTACGTTGCCCACGGGTACACGGAGTTCATTTATCGTCTTAATCCCCTCAGGGGAGTACATCTCGAAGCCGTACATAAAACCAACCGCCTTGACCTCGATATGATCCTTTGGCACGTCTCTTAAGTCGTTAAAGACCGCCCACGACTGCGCTCCAAGCATAATGATTATTATCATCGGAACAACCGTCCACAGGATTTCAATGGCAGTGTTTCCCACTATATATGCGCCGTTTTCGTCCTTGCGCTTTCTCTTGTATTTAAACACGAAGTATATAAGCGGTATGGTTACTACCAGATAAACAACTATTGATACCACCGCCCATGTCTTAAAGTGCTTGTTCCACGATGCGACCGGGTCAACGACCCTTTCGGCTGCCGTTGCCGCGTATGGTATCGATACGTACAGCGCGGCCATTAACAATCTCACCACTTGCTTTAGCATTTTCTACCTCCTGATTTTTTAAGGGCTGAGAGTTTCAGCCCTTCTTTGCTTTTTCAACTTCCTTGCGTACAGGAAAACGATTACCGCCGTCAAAAAGGCACCCACGAATCCCGCGATTTCAATGAGGAAGACCAAGTTTATCCTGTAGCCGCCTATCCTGGAATCATACGAATAACACGCCAGCGCAATTTTGCTTGCTGCGGGGAACTTGCCGACTTTGCCGTTTGCCGCCTCAATCAGCGCCAGTCTTACGTCCATCGAAAGCGGATAAAGCCCGAACAGGTATCCCATAACCTTACCATCCGGCGACAGAAATATATACACGTTTGGATGCACGAAGACCTTATCCAGCGTCGAATAAAAATACCTGTAGCCGATGGCGTCCGTAAATCTTTTGGCCTCCGCGTCAGTCGTTACGGCAAACACCCATTTGTCAAAAGACTCCGGCAAGGCAGATTTCATTTTAATTTGCAGATCCTTGCGGAATTTCTGCGCGTCCGCCGGTGTTTCCCTGCCGTCGAAACTCAGCGTTATTACGTTGTAATCCTCGCCAAGCCTTAGCTTAACGTCCTTCAGGGCGGTGGCAAGCCCCTCGTTCAGCACAGGGCACGACTGGGCGCACCTATAGTATATTAGGGACAGGATAAACGGTTTCCCTGCGTATTTACTAAGGGTTATGGTGTTGCCCAAGGCATCTGTCATGCTGATGTTCGGCACTGTTTTGCCCAGATAATCGTCCTCTTTTATCTTCAGCACAGACGGGTCGAACTGCGTCGAATCGACCGACGGCCCAAAACCCCAGGCCTGCGTGCCCGCCAGCAAGCACATGATTAACAAAAAAGGCGCTGCTGCCTTCATTGCCCTGCCTTAATATATGGAATCACATATATCAACGACACGACCAAAAGCCAGACGATATCGACAAAGTGCCAATATAACCCTGTCACCTTCATCATTGTCTGGCGGCTCTTGCCGATTTTAGCTCCAGCCGCAAGAATCATAACAAATACCTGCAACACAAGACCGACAATTACGTGCGAACCGTGAAAGCCCGTTATAGTGTAGAAAAACGTCCCGTATTCGTTCGTGCTAACGGTAAAATTTTCGACCGCGATCAGTTGATGCCATTCGTAGGCCATACATGCCATAAATAGCGCGCCTAAAATCGTGGTCAATACCAGCCGGCCTTTGAATCCCCCCATGTCGCCGTGAGCTAACTTCGCTTCGGCGTTATGTATGGTAAAACTCGACGAAATAAGGAAAATCGTCATTAACACCGCCAGCCCGATAGGCGGCACACCTGCAGGGGTATTGGCCGGAGGCCATAGGCCGGTAAATAGCATGGCATAGAAATACCCGCTGAAAAGCCCCCCAAACAGGGCAACCTCCGAGAAGATAAACACTATTATCGCTATCTTGCTTAACCCTGCCTCCTCTTTTTTGGCGTGTACCTCGTTAAGCCATCCAAAAAGCCCCACAATCAATACCACTACCGCCACCCCGGCAAGAACTATCCCTACTGAGGACAGACCCCATGAGAATGCCGTCATAAACGATATGGGTATCAGAAACGCCCCTACCGCCGTTATCAACGGCCATACGCTGAGTTCTACATGGTGGTGTACTTCGTTTTTTCCACCGTACATGACATTTTCCATTTCTTAGCTCCTCCTGTTGTTATTAATTATTACACTCCCGATGGAGTTTTGCCTGTGGCGCTGGCTTCATATTTTTTTGCCAGTGTTGCGAACTCGTATTGTCTTAACCGCTGTTCTACCATCTGTTTTATCTCAAACCAAAGGGGGAATGTTGGACAATCGTGCATCAACACACACCTGTCCTCTGCCGTTGTACACTTGTTGATCACTATTTTTCCATTTATGGCCTCAACTACATCAAGTAAGGTTATGTCCCGTGGGTCTTTTGCCATGACAAATCCACCTTTTGCCCCTCTGATTGATTCTACAATACCGGCCCTTGTCAGTTTTTGCAGTATCTTCGCCAGAAAACTCTCCGGTATGGCCTTCTGTTTGGCTATCTCGCCAATGACAAAGGTTTTCCCGTGATTCCCCGACATAAGCAGCACACACCTCACCGCGTAATCCGTATCTCTGTTAATTATCAAAGTTCACACCTCAGCATCTCTCTTAATGTTACCCCTCGCGCTTAAGCATTGCCACGATGGACTAAAATACATTAACAGGACTAATTTTGTCAAGTATTATTTTTGTGGCTATTTACGTGCAAAAAAAATGCAGCGGCCATTGGGCTGACATATCGGGATGAATGCCCTCAAAGCGGATTCAGGGCCGCTATAATAATAGACGTGAAGATATTCTGTGCAGAGAAAATAATTATATGCTATAATTGCGGGCATGAATGTTTTAGGGATTTCGGCGTATTATCACGACTCGGCCGCAGCGCTATTAGTTGACGGTGTGATAGTCGCCGCGGCGCACGAGGAGCGCTTTACCCGCAAAAAGCATGATTCATCCTTTCCCCGCTACGCGGTTGAGTTCTGCCTCGACTACGGCGGTCTCACGCTTTCAAAGCTGGACTGCGTAATCTTCTACGACAAGCCCATATTGAAGTTCGAACGTTTGCTTGAGACATACTACGCCTGCGCGCCCAAGGGTTTTAAATCGTTCCTATCGGCAATTCCGGTGTGGATTAAAGAGAAACTCTTTCTGAGGAAATTAATCCACGACGAGCTGGCACAAATAGAGGACTTTGATAAGGATAACCTCAAGCTCCTGTTTTCAGAGCATCACCTGTCGCACGCGGCAAGCGCATTCTTCCCGTCGCCCTTTGACGAGGCCGCGATGCTTACCATTGACGGCGTGGGCGAGTGGGCAACCGCCTCCATCAGCCACGGCAAGGGTAACAACATCACGATGCTTAAAGAGATGAGATTCCCCCATTCACTCGGACTCTTATATTCGGCATTTACATACTATCTCGGCTTCAAGGTAAACTCCGGCGAATACAAGCTCATGGGTCTGGCCCCTTATGGAAGGCACGGCTCACAAGAAGTGAAAAAATACATGGACATAATCTACGGCAATATTATCGAACTCAAATACGACGGCTCGGTCTGGCTTAATCAGGATTTGTTTCGTTACGCATCGGCGCTCACGATGGTCGATGACCGGCAGTGGGAAGGCCTGTTTGGTTTCCCGCGAAGGCTGCCCGAAGCAGAGCTTCAGCAGTGCCACTGCGACCTTGCGCTGGCGATTCAGCAGATAACAGAAGACGCCGTTATTAAGATGGGAAAGACGGCACGTAAACTCACCGGCTCAAAGAACCTCGCGATGGCCGGGGGGGTCGCGTTAAACTGCGTGGCAAACACAAGGCTTGCCCTCGCCGGCGTGTTCGAAAACATTTGGGTGCAGCCGGCGGCAGGAGACGCGGGCGGTGCCCTGGGTGCCGCATACGCCGCGCATTACATGTACGGCGAAGCCCAAAGGACTAAAGGCGGTACTATTGATATCGCCCGTGACTCAATGCAGGGGACATACCTCGGTCCTGAATTCAGCTCCCTTGACATTGGCAAGACCGCAAGGAGATATAATGCCCCGTATACTTATTACGACGACTTCGACGCCGTGGCCGCAAAGACGGCTGAGCTGCTTTCCCTTGGCAAGGTAATCGGCTGGTTTCAGGGAAAGATGGAGTGGGGGCCACGCTCACTTGGCAACAGAAGCATAATCGGCGACGCCCGCGACACGGAGATGCAAAAGAGGCTCAATCTGAAAATCAAGTTCAGGGAGAGTTTCAGGCCGTTTGCCCCGTCCGTATTGTTTGAGGACATGCCTGAGTATTTCACGGCAAAAACCCCATCCCCTTACATGCTCTTCGTAGCCGATGTGGTAAGTTCGAGGACAAACCCAAGGCCGGATAACTATAACCAGCTTTCTATAAAAGAGAAACTCTATCATGTTCGTTCTGATTTGCCGGCCATAACACACCTCGATTACTCGGCAAGGATTCAATCGGTACATAAAGAGACCAACCCGAGGTATCACAAGCTTATAAGCAAGTTCAAAGAAAAAACCGGCTATGGCGTAATCGTAAATACGAGTTTTAATGTGCGCGGCGAGCCGATTGTCTGCACCCCTGAGGACGCATACAGGTGTTTTATGAGAACGGAGATGGACTACCTTGTGATGGGCAATTTTATTTTTGACAAAAAAGACCAAAAAACATGGCAAGAGGAAAGGGATTGGAAAGAGGAATTCGGGCTTGATTAGAGAATTTTAACCTAATGTATTATTTTTTGTGGGAGGTTTTTCATTAAATGGGTATTATAAAGGAGTTATGGGATTTTCTGAAGGTCAGAAAGAAGTGGTGGCTTTTGCCGATGATCTTAGTGCTGCTTCTGATGGGACTGTTAATAGTGTTTGCGGGCGGCTCAGCAATAGCGCCGTTTATTTACACACTTTTTTAGGCCGATGACAGCGAAAACAGATACTCAGAAGACGATAAACGTACTGGTACTGGCGGCCATAGCAGGATTCATTCTTTTCGGCAAGGGATGGCTTCTGTGGACGGCCTTTGTGCTTATGGCGCTGAACGTGTTCGCGGAGCCTGTGGCCAGGCCTGTAGCGGCGGCGTGGATGAGATTTGCTGAGGTCGTAGGTCAGGTAAACTCGAAGATACTGCTTTCCATAGCCTTTTATCTTGTGCTGACGCCGCTGAGTGTCCTGTATCGGATATTCAATAAGGAGCTTGTCTGGCACTTTAAGGCCAAAGGCCGTGAAACGATCTTTGATGACGTGAAGGAACCGTACTCAAAAAAGACATTCGAGAGGCAATGGTAAGCCACCTGCATAGAAGTAAAAGGATTAAAAACGAAGGGGGATAATCCCCCTTCACCCCGTAATCACGTACACGTTTATCCCCTGAATTTGGGCTGCCGCACGTTGGCGGCTTCGGTACTCCGGCTGAAGGCTGCGTCGCTTTGCTGATTTACTCCTTAGTAAGGTCTGCTTACGTCCAGTCCTTCACGCTCAAACCGTACTTTTACTTCCGTACCATGGTTCCTGTTCAATTCTATTTTGCCGCCAAGCTGCCCCTCTGCTAAACCGGTTATCAGACTATACCCCATTGAGTCGTTATGTCTTATGTCCATATCCAAAGGAATGCCTACGCCGTCATCTCTGACGATTATCTCGACATTATTTTCGGGCACAGTATGCATGGTTAAAAATATTTCGCCCTTTCTTCCATCTGGAAAGGCATACTTAACCGCGTTGGTCAGCAGTTCGTTAATCAGGAGGCCGCAGGGCACGGAGCGTTTCATTTCTAAAGAAACATCACGGACATCCATGCTGAGCTTAACATTTCTTAGTTCTGCGCAGTATATATTTTGTATGTGTTTTACAAGTTTCTCGATATAAACTTTGAAATCTATGTTGGTTACATCGTCGGAGCGATATAACATATCGTGGATAAGCGCCATAGCCCTTACACGGCTTTCCGTTTCTTTAAGTATATTTTTGTGAATCCCATCGTCAATATAACTCATTTGGATTTTCAGGAGAGAGGCAATAATCGCCAAATTGTTCTTCACCCTGTGGTTGATTTCATGCAGAAGCAGCACCTTTTCATCAAGCTGTACCCTTATTTGTGCCTCAGATTGCTGAAGTTTAGCGGTGCGCTCTTCCACCTTTTTTTCAAGTTGCTGCTTATATTTTTCAAGTTCATCGTTGGCCTCTGTTATTTTTATCATGTTATCTCTGTTTTCGATTGTCCTTGCCAGGATGTTGCATATATTTCTTACGAAAGGCTCATAAGGCGCGAATTGTTCGGGG
>JADFXO010000037.1:0-476 GCA_015233485.1 Nitrospirota bacterium | reverse complement strand
ATATACATGTTTAAGAGGCCTCATGGGAATTGCCCGTGCCCCGCGTTTTTTCTCCATCAGACAGTCACAGTTATAATTGTCGATCCCGCAGTCTGGGCAGTTTATGTTTTTGAAGTCGGCAGAACACAAAAAAAACTCAGATATTCCCGGAATGCTCAGTACCGGCCTGCTCAGAAACTCCGCCATCTCTTTTATGCCCGGCATCATCTCGATGACATCCTGAATAACTATCAGCTTTCCGAGAATATCCGCTCTAATCAGTGGGGCTTCCATTAGATTAAATTCTCCTTTTCAATCTCAATTCGTCTGAAGTCATGTAGTATGGATTTCTTACAACCTGCCCCTTGACAACCATCATAGGATGGACACTCAAAACATCATAAAGCAACGCTCCGCCATACTTTTTTGCATCGAATCTGCAGAGAAGCCCGCTGTAGGGATAGTCCATGACGAGATTGTTAAGCTCAGACTCATAT
>JADFXO010000379.1 GCA_015233485.1 Nitrospirota bacterium | reverse complement strand
ATTGTTTCGGGTAACTCTTCCTGCTTAACGGCCAAAGCCGCGTGCCTGAGCCTCCTGCAAGTAACAACACCTTCATATTAAAAGAGTAACACAATGGGATAAAAATACTCAACATTAAGGATTAAAGACGAAGAGGGATAATCCCCCTTCACCCCGTATTCTCGCACATGCTTTATCTTTTGAATTCCATCTGCCGCCCGTTGGCGGCTTGGGTACTGGGGCTGCCGTTGCCGGCAATGACAGATTTATTTTTTTCTATTTTACCGGCCTTATGTTATACTAACGTGGTATGTGGAGGCCGCAATGGAGCTAAAGACCTATTTAGGAGAGAAAAAGGCGCTCATTGAGGATTTCGTCAGTGGATATTTCAGAGAACCCATAGCCCCTGAAGTCCTGCACGAATCCATGAAATATTCTCTTTTGGCCGGGGGCAAAAGGATACGCCCGGTATTGTGCCTGACCGCCTATGAGACATGCGGAGGCAACGGGCAGGACATCCTGCCGCAGGCGTCCGCTATTGAGCTTATCCACACATATTCCCTCATCCACGACGACCTGCCTGCCATGGACGACGACGGCCTCAGGCGCGGCAAGCCCACTAACCATGTTATCTACGGCGAGGCGATGGCCATACTGGCCGGTGACGGCCTTTTGACCGAGGCATTCAGGATGTTTTCCAGCAATGACAAGCTTGCCCCTGAGGTGCTTCTTAATGCAATCAACGAGCTGTCCGGCGCTGCCGGCCTCTTTGGCATGGTCGCAGGCCAGGCGATGGATATAATCTCAGAGGGTAAGGAGCATGATAAAAAAGTCCTGGAATTCATCCACCGCAACAAGACGGCCGCCCTTTTGAAGGCCTCCGTGCGGCTGGGAGGGATTTTATATAACGCCGGCACTGCCGCCATTGACGCACTTACCGGATACGGCGAGGCAATAGGACTTGCGTTTCAAATAGTGGACGATATTCTCGATGTAACGGGCACGACGGAGGAACTTGGAAAGCCCCGCGGGTCGGATGAAAATAAAAATAAACTGACATACCCCGCTATGTATGGAGTGGAGGGGTCGAGAACTATGGCAAAGGAACAAATCGACAGGGCGCTTCAGTCGGTCGAATTCTTCGGCCCAAAGGCGCACTGGTTTAAGGAAATCGCTAATTATCTTTTAAAGAGGTCAAATTAAAACCCTATGATATTGCAAGATATAAAATCCCCGCAGGACATAAAACAACTCGACTTAGTCGAACTCGAAGAACTGGCACAGGAAATCAGAGACTGCATAATCAACCGTGTCTCAATAAACGGCGGACATCTGGCCTCAAGCCTCGGCGTCATAGAGCTGACAATAGCCATGCACTATGTATTTAAGTCCCCGCGCGACAAAATAATATGGGATGTCGGCCACCAATGCTACCCACACAAGCTGCTCACAGGCCGATACGACACATTCCATACGTTGAGGCAATACGGCGGCATATCCGGTTTCCCGCGCCGCGTTGAGAGCCAACACGACGCATTTGGAGTCGGCCACAGCTCAACAAGCATCTCGGCAGCCCTCGGAATCGCAGAGGGACGTGAACTAACGGCAAAGCATTTCAAGGTCATAGCGGTAATCGGAGACGGCGCCATGACCGGAGGTCTGGCCTTCGAGGGGCTTAACCACGCCGGACACCTTAAAAAAGATCTCATCGTCGTCTTAAACGACAACGAGATGTCTATTTCTAAAAATGTCGGCGCGCTCTCGTCATATTTAACGAAGATAATGGCCGGCAATCTGTATAAAAAATTCAAGCAAGAGACTAAAAACATAATCGAAATCATACCAAAAGTAGGCGGACATGTCTCTAAGCTCGCGCAAAAGACGGAGGACACGCTGAAGTATTTCTTCCTTCCCGGTATGCTTTTTGAGGAACTAGGCTTTTCCTATGCCGGTCCGGTTGACGGCCACGACATCGCTAAACTCATCGACACGTTTGAGTGTATAAAGGACTCTTCGACCCCCATGCTTGTCCACGTTGTGACGACTAAGGGAAAGGGCTATGAGTTCTCCGAAAAAAACCCCGCGTCATTTCATGGCGTAGGGCCGTTTGAGCTGGATACCGGCGAGCTAAGGACGTCTCCTCAGAGGCCCTCCTTCAGCGCCGTATTCGGACAGCACATCACAGAGGCAGCCGAAAAAGACCCCCGCATCGTGGCAATCACCGCCGCTATGAAGGCAGGCACGGGGCTGAAGGAATTTGCCGCACGTTTCCCTGAGAGGTTTTATGACGTGGGGATAGCCGAGCCACATGCCGTCACCTTTGCCGCCGGCATGGCCACACAGGGGCTTAGGCCTGTTGTGGCAATATACTCCACCTTCTTGCAGAGGGCATATGACGAAATAATACACGACGTGTGCCTGCAGAACTTGCCCGTTGTGTTTGCGATAGACAGGGCGGGGATTGTCGGCGAAGACGGTCCCACTCACCACGGTGTTTATGACATATCGTTTTTAAGGCATATCCCGAATCTCACTATCATGTCCCCGAAAAACTCCATTGAGATGAAAGAAATGCTGAAACTCTCAATCGCCCACGAAGGCCCGTCTGTCATCAGATACTCAAGGGACTGCATGAGCGAGGAAATTGAGGCGTCCAGGACGCCTGTCGAAATGGGTAAGGCCGAGGTCATAGAGGAAGGCGGGGATGTTGCGATACTCGCCGTCGGAGGTTGCACGCTTGCGGCTATACAGGCAGCCCATCGCTTAAGAGAAGAGGGAATCTCCGCCATGGTAGTAAACATAAGGTTCATCAAGCCGCTTGATACGGCGCTCATCAGAGAGATTGCGGGGACGGTACGTAAGATTATCACCGTAGAGGAAAACGTGTTGGCCGGAGGTTTCGGCAGCTCAGTTCTGGAATATCTTAACTCTGACGATGCGGGGCCCGATACTCTCAGCGCTAAAGGCGTCGAGGTAAAAATAGTCGCCCTCCCTGACCGCTTCATCGAGCACGGCAGCCAGCCGGTGCTAAGACACCTCTATGGCCTCGATGACGACGGTATATATCACGCCGCCCTTGTACTTTTGAATCAACTGAAGGAGGCGTAGGTGGTGTCTAACCGTTATTTTGGTGCGTTATTTGGGCATGAGGTAAGTAAACGGCTCTATGGGTATGTTCCTTAGTATCCAGAACAGGACGATGACAACCGGAACAATCCATGCGTACCGGATGTACTGGTGGGACAGCCATGCCGGGCGAGGAAACACCCCAGCTTCCAAAGCGATGCCAATGCCCAGAAAGGGCAGCGCCAAAACCGTCAGTGGATTGAGCCTAACCGCGGCGGCATAATTGCCGTGAAGCATTTGGTGCAGCGCGCGCGTGCTGCCGCAGCCGGGGCAATAGAGGCCAGTGATCTGGTGAAACAAGCACTTTGGGTAAAATTCGCTTAACGAGGGGTCATAAATATACACTATGGCGGCTGCCGCTATCAGAATCGATAAAAAAACTGTCCTCATGTTTTTAAAATGGTTTCAAAATATTTGGGGCATAAGTCCCTGTCAATGCCATGACGCTGCCCTAAACGCAATAGAGCCTATCACTGCAAAACCTGCCCATGAAGCCAGGGCAATCCAGCACCACGCTTTAGCCCTTTTTGAGCTGTAACGTGCGCCTGCTATGTCGCCGGCCCTGAATTTGGTACCTACCTGCGCCGAATATACTATGGCGACAATACCCACAGGCAGACAGCAAAACAAGGCCGACAAAATAGACCACACGAGATAGTCGGGGACATGCTCTTGCGCGCGATAGGGCTGAGCGCCACCCAAAGGCTGATGAAGCAGCGCCTCGCATTTGACACACTTATAGTAGTTGTCTTCATTTTGAGTCCCGCATCTGGAACAATAAATCATAACAGCATCCTCACATTAATTAACGAATCATGCCGGATTGTAACATTTCACCTGCGATGCCCGCAAACCAATTCCTAACATGGACATTACTTGGGTTTTGGGTGGGTAGATACGCAAATAGGCGCAAAGCCGCTAACCATGCGGGGTTACAGA
>JADFXO010000378.1 GCA_015233485.1 Nitrospirota bacterium | reverse complement strand
ATTCAGCACAGGGACTTCGTGCAGCTGGGCAACCTTGTTCAGATTGAAATCGTTCGTTATGATTTTGGCATTCATCATCTTTCCAAGGGCAACGAGCTTGGAGTCCACCTCTTTAATCTTAGGGAAGTCCTCGTCGATGATTCTCACCGTGATTCCCGATAGTTTTTGTACCCTGTGCAGGACGTCAAGCCCACGCCGTCCACGGCTTCTTTTCATGGAATCTGCGGAGTCGGCTATATGCTGAAGCTCCTGCAGTATAAACTGTGGAACTATAAACACGCCGTCCAGAAAGCCAGTGTCGCAGACGTCGGCAATCCTGCCGTCGATTATCGCGCTGGTATCGAGGATTTTTAGATTTTCCTCGCCCCCCTGCCCCCTGAAAAGCCTCATAGTGCCGGCAATCGAGAGACTATCGCCCTTTGAAAAACCAATTAACAGGCCGATATAAGATGATACCAGGTCTATTGTAGTTGTTATGAGCTGATTGTCCTTTATCAGTGACCGAAGTGGATATGTTATAAGCTTGGCTATGACTATTCCTATAAAAAGCCCTATAAGTCCGCCTATTATCTTACCCATGCGGAGTTTTCTGAAGAAAAACTCTGAGCCTAACACAAGAACACCGGCCATTGCCCCAACGGCAGGGCCTTCAAACGTGTACCCATAAGGATTAATTAAGATGTAACCGCTTGCGACAAAGACACCAAAAATAAAAATACGCAATAAATTTGTCATTATACTCATTCACCTCCCGGCTTTAAGATACCAATGCCGCGCGAAACACGCAGCCCCCACGCAGCCCCCACGCGGGCGCACTAATATTTTATTACAGACGGCTATATTATTTCTCATGTTTTTTATTATAATAATCGCGTCGGTGTGTTGTAAACTATTAAAATAAAATTTATTTGCAAATAGCGAATTGCTTTTAAAATAACCGGAACAAGGTTGTTTTGCCCCAGGCCATGTTGCCCTATTATAATGATGGGATGGCCTTTTGGGCTTTGCAGCCCTCCGGAACTACCTTCGGAGGTGTATAATGCTGAAAAAGTATCTGCTTGCGCCGGGGCCTACGCCGGTGCCGCCTGAGGCCCTTGCCGCTATGTCTATGCCGATGATTCATCATCGCGCTCCGGATTTCATTCCAATCTTTGATGCCGCAAGGACAGGCCTTAAACATTTGTATCAAACCAAAAACGATGTCCTCATCCTATGTTCGACCGGCACGGGGGGAATGGTCGCGGCGGTTACGAATTTTTTCAATCACGGTGATAAGGCAGTGGTAATCAACGGTGGAAAATTCGGCGAGCGCTGGATTAAGATATGCAAGGCCTTCGGGCTTGAGATTATAGAAATAAAGGTTGATTGGGGCTACACGCTGAACCCTGCGCGGCTTGAGGAGGTTCTCAAAAAGGAATCAGGCGTAAAAGGCGTCTTTGTTCAGGCTACTGAGACCTCAACCGGCGTAAACCACGACGTAGAGGCCATTGCCGGCATAGTTAATAAACACGGGGAGGCGCTTTTGGTTGTCGACGCGATAAGTTCCCTTGTTGCCCATGATTTAAAGACAGACGCATGGGGCATAGACATCATGATAGGCGGCTCGCAGAAGGGGTTGATGCTCCCGCCGGGGCTGGCCTTTATAAGCGTGTCTGAAAAGGCATGGAAGATGGCGGAGACGTCTAAAATAGAGAAGTTTTATTTTAATCTGAAGGTAGAGCGGCAAAAACAAAAGGACAACCAGACGAATTTCACCTCTGCCGTTACGTTGATAATCGGCCTGAATGAGTCAATAAAGATAATTGAAAGGGAGGGGCTTGAAAACGTATTCAAGCGCCATGCCCTGCTGGCCCATGCAACGCGGCAGGCCGTTGCTGCCATCGGACTGGGGTTATATGCGAAGGAGATGCCAAGCGGCGCCGTAACGGCCGTTGAGGCCCCTGAAGGCGTGGACGGCCAGAAGATATACAAGGTGCTGAGGGAAAGATACGGCATTACCGCCGCAGGCGGGCAGGACCAGGCCAAAGGAAAGATATTTCGCATCGCCCACCTTGGCTACTCAGACAGATTTGACATAATAACGGCCATCTCGGCCATTGAGATGACGCTAAAGACGCTTGGCTGGCCAGTGACGCTTGGCAAGGGGGTTGCGGCCTGTGAAGAGATACTGTTATAAAATAACTCATTTTGGAGGTATTGCCTGATGAAGGTGCTTGTAAGCGATAATATCTCGGACAAAGGGGTCGAAATATTAAAAAACGCATTATTGGAAGTTGACGTAAAGACCGGTATGACGCCGGACGAGCTAAAGGTGTGTATAGGGCAGTATGACGGTATAGTGGTAAGAAGCGCCACTAAGCTGACGGCGGATGTTATCGCGTGCGCAAAGAACCTAAAGGTAATCGGGCGTGCCGGCTCCGGGCTTGACAACGTTGACAAGGCCGCCGCCACGAGCAAAGGAATCGTCGTAATGAACACACCCGGCGGCAACACCATTACCACGGCCGAGCACACGATTGCCCTCATTGTGTCGCTTGTGCGCAAAATCCCCCAGGCCACGCAGTCGATGAAGTCTGGCAAGTGGGAGAAGAAGAAATTCATGGGCGTCGAACTGTTTGACAAGACCCTCGGCATTCTGGGACTTGGAAACATCGGCTCTCAGGTGGCAAAGAGGGCGCTTGGCCTGGGCATGAAGGCCATATGCTATGACCCGTTTTTAAACGAGGAACTTGCCAATAACCTTGGCATAAAAAAGGTCTCGCTGGATGATTTGTTCGCTGATTCCGATATAATAACGGTACACACGCCCCTGACGGACGAGACAAAATACATTATAAACAAGGACTCAATCGCGCGGATGAAAGACGGCGTGAAGATAATCAACTGCGCGCGTGGAGGGATAGTTGATGAGGCAGCGCTTTATGAGGCGATAAAGGCCGGGAAGGTATCCGGGGCCGCCCTTGACGTATTTGAGAAGGAACCGCCTGAGAATTCCCCTCTTTTGACACTATATGAGGTTATCTGCACCCCTCATCTGGGAGCGTCAACCCTGGAGGCTCAGGAAAACGTGGCGCTGGCGGTAGCTGACCAGATAGCGGATTATCTGGTAAACGGCACAATTCGTAACGCCGTTAACTTCCCCTCCATACCGGCCGACCAGATCAATACCCTGAAGCCATACATAGATTTGGCCGAGAAGATGGGTTGTTTTGCGTCATATTTCATGGACGAGGAGGTGAAGGAGATAGGCATAGAACTCAGGGGCGAGGCGGCTGAGATAATGAACGAACCCGTTAAGATAGCAGCGGTAAAGGGATTCTTAACGCCTATCCTTGAGAACACAGTGAATTTTGTCAATGCGCCGCACATAGCAAAAGAGCGGGGGATAGTCGTTAAGGTTACGAAAAATGCCGACTCGGGCGACTATAACACGAGGATTGACTTGGTAATAAAGTCCGCGAAGAAGGATTTTAGCGTCTCCGGCACACTGTTCAGCAAAAAGGACCCGAGGATAATAAAAATAGATAATTATATAATCGAAGTAATCCCCGAAGGGACGATGTTATATATCAACAACAACGACAGGCCGGGCGTCATAGGCAGTATAGGCACCCTCTTTGGCCAAAGCGGTATAAACATCGCAAGGATGCACTTTGGAAGGGAAACAAAGGGTGGTATGGCCGTATCGGTAGTCAGCGTAGATGGAAGCGTTAGCCATGATATTCTGGATAAGATAAGAAAAATGCCCAATATAATAGAAGTAAAAAAAATAACGATGAACGGCTAAACCTTCACGGAGGAGCGGCGGCAAATACGGAGGAGCGATGGCAAATATCATAATAGTAGGCACACAGTGGGGAGACGAGGGCAAGGGCAAGATAGTGGACTGCTTGACGGAGAAATCAAACGTAGTGGCGCGTTTCCAGGGCGGCCACAATGCCGGGCACACGGTGGTTATAGGGGGCGATAAGTTTATCCTTCACCTGATACCGTCGGGCGTTTTACATAAAGACAAGATGTGTATTATAGGCAACGGCGTGGTGGTTGACCCATTGGCCC
>JADFXO010000377.1 GCA_015233485.1 Nitrospirota bacterium | reverse complement strand
TTTCCTGTCAAGCCGTACGAGTCCTGCTTTTTCTAAAACATTTGCGACTTTCATGTATTCCTGATTCTTCTGTTGATCCACATTGCTATCAGGAAGTTGATAAGGAATAGTGTATGATACATCCTTAGGATACCCAATTTCTTTTTTAATAATTTTTTTGTAATCTTCAGGCTCAACAGCCATGCCGACAGATACGATTAACATCAATAGCGATAGGGTCACAAAGCATATTCGATAGAGACTGCGGCGCGGATGCCATATTCCATAATTCACAACCCTTACCCTTGATACCGCACTCGACCGTCCCTCAAATACTCGGGCAATCTCCTGCAGATTCTTATATTTCGCATTTATCATGACCCAGATACCCCCCTCTCCATGACTTTGACGGGCTATAGCACTTTTCCATGAGAATGTCAAGTTTTTAGTTGAATTTATTTTATGGCTCTATTTAAAGTCATACCTACGCCGCCAAAGTTGTAGCTTCTGTATTTTCATGTAAGACTTCAATGTTCCTAATGATTTCCTCTATAAAGGCATATCCCTTAACTCCTTTAAATCTCTTCTCGCAAAACATAATCACTGATGCAAGCCATCTCTGCATCATCTTACTGTTACGATAACACTTTATATTACCCTCGGCATCTTGCACCATGGAAAACGTACTCTCAATCGGATTGATTGGGATAAGAGTTTTTCTAAGTAATGCCGGAACCTTCATTCGGGGTAGCGATAGTATCTCTTCTATTGCTTCCATTAATGAATCCGCCGCTGACTCATTTATTCCCCTAAGCCATTTCTCCATGTCAATCAGCATTCTGAGCGCATCCTCATAGTTGTTCTGTTCAAGGGCTATCATAAATCTTCTATGTGCATCCTTTCTATGTCTTTTGCAGGATGTCTCTGGATATTCCTATCTTTATGAATAATACACCGCTGATGGACGTGTTTCTTGCCAAACTTCTCGCGCATTGCCTTTATAATGCCACCGCCGCCATCAGTTATCCATATTATATTTCTTGACAGCACCAAGCCCCGCCGCTGCATGTCTGCAAATAGCTCTTCACATATTTCATGATTTTCTGTCGCACCCCGCCAGAAACCCAATGCCTTTTTCTCCCCAAATCTGTTTATCCCTAATCCTATGATAAACGCTTCTCCTCCACGGTTTATTGTATCAAGAAAAATTGCAAATGGGTTAAAATCAGACAATGGACGTTCTTTGAACTCATTAAGTTTTTTCGCCGTTGCCTCAACTATTCGACTATGTGCCGTGATACACTGCTTGCTGATACCCCAAATGCCTCAGCAGCCTCTATGCCGTTTCGTCATACTCCCTACACGATACTCCTCTAATAACTTTCCCCAATTAGTTCTTCTGAAAAACCTCATAGCTCTTTAAATGTATCTCTCCATCATTACCACGAAGCCTTGGATGACCCACATGTACTTTCTGGTCCCCTTCACAGACAGAACCTCACTTGCTCGCCCATTTCCTTGTCTCAGAAATGGCTGATAATCAGGTCCCGCTTTCTCGTCTCTTTCTATGTACATAATTGCCTCTGCAACCTGCCCGCCCAACTCCTTTATTAGTATATCCAAACCTTGTTTCCCACTCATTATGATACGGCACATCTGCCCAACTATCTCTTGCTTCCCATATGTTTGCTTTAGTGCCTTCGCTACCTTCTTCCTATGCTTCGTTGCCTTTTTCATTTTTGGCTCCTTTTTATGTGTTTTTTGTCTTCTGTGCATTATTGCACAGAGGAGCCACTCTCTTCG
The DNA here is from genome assembly GCA_015233485.1 of Nitrospirota bacterium. Classification (GTDB taxonomy): domain Bacteria; phylum Nitrospirota; class Thermodesulfovibrionia; order Thermodesulfovibrionales; family Magnetobacteriaceae; genus Magnetominusculus. The sequence goes on along the minus strand of JADFXO010000377.1, from coordinate 2,292 downwards.
ATTTCAACTAAATATAGTATATCCTCTTTTCCATATCCACATTCTGATGAGCACATATGGACGATTTAACCATTCGGATTGCTTGTCGTCCTACTAATGGCCTTATTATCAAACCGCCTCAGTCTCCACGTATTGGATATTTAATTGGTAACGCCTTATCTAATGAAATGATTTTTTCTCTCAGCAATATTTCGTTTATAGATTCTGCAACAGCGATATGAAACAAATAGCTTCTGTGATGAGTGTTTGCATTGTAGGGGAAATATTTAGTATGGCGTTTAATCATTTCATAAGAAATATCATAGGCAATTATGCCTCTTGAATGTAGTGATTTTAGAATAGGCTCATGCGCCTCCTCGAAGCTGTACCTTTTATTGCCTCCTCCATTCTTATGAGCGTCAGTAAACTCATTAACAGATATGAAATTTGTGGTTGGAGCGACAATAGTTATGAGCTTGATACCATTTTTTAAGCATAAATCATTAAGATTATTAATAATATCTGCATAATATTCGATCAGCACATTTCTAATTTCACGGTTTGTGAACCATAACCTAAAAAATTGATAATCTAATAACTCTCCCGAATCTTTAAAAAACGGAGTGTCATTATCGTTCAGTATGCTTGCTTTTACATATTCGGTGAGTAGTTTCATCTTAATATTCTCATTTTTTCTCTCCAATATCGGTATGCCTGCCTTCTCTGAATCAGTACCTTCAGGCATACCGATAGAATTAAATTTTATCGGATTATTATACCCGTCATGTAACATAAACCAATGGAAAGCGTTTAAATCAAGAATTATTAGAACATAATCCACCCCATAATTACTTAAATTAGTAACAGTTGCATGATGCATATCTGAAGCAAAATTGTAACCCGAAACTTCAAGGTCTGCCAAAACCTGCCATGATATGTTTGGATAGTCTTGGTTATTAAGTAAATTTTGCAGCTGTCTATAAGCACCCATGTATAAGTTATCTTTAAAATAAACTCCAGCCTGGTCGTAGTAAACAGAGTGACTTACCCATAGTATACGGTTAGTACCATATGGTTTTTGATGCGTCATTTCCGGTGCCATTATGTGAGCGTGATTGACCGACTCTTTAGTATTATATTTACCAGATAAAAAATAATTCTGTAATTTATAAACCCTTAAGTTGTCGGCATCGAGTACATAATATGTGAGTCCGTTGTTTGGTGTTAACATGGCGGACACGGAAGATAGAAAATTATTTCTATATTCTTGTGGCGCGTCGAGTGCGCCTATTCGGTTTCCATGAATATTACACATGATTAATGCCGTAGTCGCACCGCTCGCCAAAGTGGTATAAGGTATGTAATAGAAAGAGCCTTCCGAAGCTATTATATATCGCCCATTATAGTCGTCGGCTGTGATAACTTGAGGAGTTCTATCAAATTTAAACTTATTCAGGATTTGTTGGCTTTCTAAATTATACAAGATACAGTCGCCAGTCGTTTGCGAGAATAGAAACATAAGTTCTTTATTTATAAATAACTTATCATAAGTAGCGCCATCTATTGCTTGCATTAGCACCGACCACTTTTTTTGAGCAATATCATATTTAATAACATTGTTTTTCCCAAGTACAATCAGCCCATTATCGTAAGCGCTGATGTCATAAATATAGGACAGTTTCTGGTATATGTCGTCTACGGGCGATATCACTATACGAGCTATATTGTCTGAATAGCATAATAAATATTGACTATTAGCTAAATAAAAACGATTACCCACGTGTAGTATTTTTTTAAAAGTACCATCATATATTACTCCAGTATTGTCCCTAAATGTAATCGTATCTAATATCGTTTTAACCATGCTTGTATTTAAATTTATAGCCCTAATAGACTTGCCGCCGTTGTCCAGAACATAAAGAAAAGGATCGTCTATATAGATGTCCATGGGATTTTCAAATAGAGCATAAAGCCCTTTACCATCACGATGGCCAGGGAATCCAGCCCCTGCCAATATCTCATATGGGTAATACGGATTGTTCATCTCCGCCGAGATTTTATATTTCACGGCATTAGTAGCAGTAGTGTGTGTGGCGGCATTTGCTGTACCACAGTTTGTTAAAACAACCCAAATAATCATTGGTAATAAACATCTAACCGTTCTACCAATGTTGAATTGCGCAAATTTAAGGATAGTATATCTTAGTTGTGAACTTAGCACTTTTCCCTCCTGCATAAAAATGGCTTAGCTGTAGTGTCTTGGTTCATCTGAATTGACCGAAGGCCGACTCACGTTTAATCAGTTCATAAGTT
>JADFXO010000376.1 GCA_015233485.1 Nitrospirota bacterium | reverse complement strand
TTCGACAACGTCAGCCTTAGCACTAAGCCCAAGCCTCAGCGAGCGCACGGGCAAGCCGTATTCAATACGCATGTCGCCTCTCGATTCGTAATTTCCCGAATCGGCTTTCTCGTGCATAATTCTGCCTTCGGCAGTGAATAGGTTTTCGCTCCAGGCCTGTTCGATGTGTATTAATGCGCACTGGCGTTTGCAGAAGACAAAATGCTGCAAGGCTGAAAGCTGAATTAAATCATCTTCAGAATACACTTTCCTCCGGCCACTCTTTAATTTCAATTCCAGAAGGTAGATTCATTTTATCGACAGTAATAGTATAATCTTCTATCCTACGTGGTAGGTCTCCATTCTTTGTAACTTTCACACGATCAAACAATCTGCCTGAAAGTTCATTACCTAAATGATGTGTATGCTTGAATATAACAAGTTTTCTTGGATTCATCTCTCCTCGTGCAGCAGCCCGGTCATTTTCAAAAGCATTTATAAGAGACTCCCAAAGAAGTTTCAAATCATCCTCAGAAAATACGGTCTTTTGCGCATCAACAGCAGAAATAAATCCATGCATCCGATAAAGCGCATAAGGCACCGTTGACTTACGTCCAAAAGTGGTTGCAAACTCCCGGTCATTTTTTAGTTGATCATTTTTCTCTTTTTCAGTAGTAACACAACACCTTGTTATTGAATGCTCCGCCTGATAAATACGATCTTTAGACCGGGCAAAAGTAAATTGCACAGGGCCACGGACTGTACCTGCTCCTCTTATTTTCTTCTCGGTTTGTTTTTTCTTTTTGTTTTGTTGCTTATCATTAGGACCTTCCTCTTCCTCCTCCTCTTCGGCAGCTTCGCGACCTTCTTTCTCTCCCGTACTTAAAACAGCACCAAATGTCCTGATATCCCAATACTCACTACTTAATTTTTTACGCTTTTCTGATGCCGTATTGCCAGGTGTTGTCTCGATAATTGCATTCAAGTAACTATCTACACTATTAATATCCCTTTGTCTGATAAAAATGTCATATAGAGCTTTCAAGTCATACTTTAGCTGAACATAATTCCTTACTTTCCTTTTGATGCACACATCCGTAACTAATCCGTGCTGATCTTCAGCATCTGCTCTTGGCAAGTTTACCTGGTCGGGATCACCATTAGGATTGCCGTCTTTTACGTCAAAGAAAAACACAAAATCGTAACGATTTTTGATGGCCTCACTTGTATCACTCATGCTCTATCTCCTCTTTGGTTTTATTTGCTGTCGGAAACTGCAATTGCCTCTGGTGATAATATCCGATAGCAAATTGACCTTGTTCGATTAATGAAAATGTGGCCGGAAAGCTATTAATATCGATACCTTTACACAATTCCTGAAGATCTTTGTCCAGATTAACCGCACGTCCTGGCTTTTCATGTTTCAACTTAGTAAAATGCTTTGAGCATAGGTTAAACAACCGTCCGAATGCGGATGAAGGAGAGGTCATGGCATATGTAAAATACCGCTCCCGTATTCCGGTGTTTATTTTCCCTAACGCAGCATACTGTATGCTCTCCATTTTTGCGAAAATCTGCCCACAGACATAAGCCGCAGGTTTATCACCCTTTTCAATCTTTTCCGTAATCATTAAATCACCTCCATTATTGTGTCGGTTTAAAATTAGCTTGATTAAAGCCGCCCTATCTGGAGTAACTCCATATAGACGGGCACGCTGAAGAACTTTTGTTAATATCCAAAGCGGCGGTGTGGTTTTCTTTAAAGCTACGTTCCATAAATATACAGCCACTCTCGCCATTGATGTGTCGTCTTTGTCATAACTGCCATCACTGTTTTTTCTCTGGCAGCATCTTGATAGATCGTACAATCGCGAATAATATGTTTGAGTTGTCTTTAAATCATTATCGTATAGGATAATGGCAATATCCTGAAACCATTTTGCAATTCCCTTTCGAAATTCAATCAAGGTAGTTTCAATCCAATCCCGTACCGCTATGCGCGCTGCAGAGCCGGAAAGCGTACACGAATAGAACTGGTCGGGTTCAAGATAGCGGCTATCTCTTTCAGTGCCGGATGCTACTGATTCAACCAGTCGTGCAACATCATCCGGATTGGGCGCTTCGAGATAGTCGATTTCAGCCAATTGTTCGTTCTTGCGGGTCCAAAACACAATAGCGGTATCCGAGCCAAATTTTTTACGGTTAGTATAACGGAATTCCTTTTTTTCTTTACCTTTTTTTGTTTTGATGGGGATTTCATTTCCTGATGATAAAAGCCAATTAAGCCCTTCAACATATGTCTTTGCGCAATTGGTGCAAATCATGCAATTTTCATTTCCAACCATTTCATAAGATTCAAATGGATTATTCTCCCCGTTATATGAAATTAGTTTACGTCCTCCGGGGGGCTCTTGACTGCCTGGAACATTCTTGATTGGGAAATGAAGAAAATCACCAACAGGGTATTTCTCCTCTCCGCAGGTAGAGCATTTCTTCTTAGTTTTTGATGTAAACTCTTGTTGCTTGAGATCATAGGCATCAGTTATTTTATGATAAACCGTATCATGCTCATGAATATATTTATCCGTTCGGGAAATTAAAAATGCGATATTTCCACCACGATCTTTTTTTGAAATGTTATCCATGAAATATTTCTGAGTCACAATATCGATTCCATTTTGCTTGTTAGCGTTGTAAAAGTTCAAAACAGGCCTCATCTCTACTAAATCAGCAATTTCATTCAAACGCTTTTGAAAAAGACTAAACTTTTTAGATGTATCATTCTTAAAGATCTCATGCGCTTTCTGTTCGCCCTTTTCTTTGGCTTTCTTTTTAAAGTTATTACTATCGTAATCATATACACCCAGTATGTAACCACAATTGTCTATCAATAACCGAGCCTCTTTCCCACTCGTTCTCTGCACAGCCTCAGCTTTAGTCTTTTTCTTCTCAATGCTTTTCAAGGAAACAAAGCTGCCATCAGGCTGAATTGTCAGCACTAAAGAAATAACTTCTTCCTTAAGCGCATCGTGAACCCAGTCATCTTCGGTTTTCTGACTCCGGAGCGTTTTCCCTAACTCGCTTAATTCCTTAATCATAGGATTGCCTCCTTTTCCTCCTGCCGGTTGAAATCATAAATGGCAGCGGATATTTCGCTGTCCAGAGGCGGTTGGACATGACTGGATTCCATCATTTTGTCATTTTCCGGTACCTCGCAATTCAAAATGCCATTGCGTATCGCCACGTCATGGAAAAACAAAGGTGCAGGTTTTCCCTTTTCGTCATAAAATATGTCGAACAGCATACTCCCTATCGGAATAGTTTCCTTTATCGGCTGTTCACTTCCATCTGGCTCCATAAACTCGGCGGAAAACTCGCGTGTTCCAAGATAAGGCCTTCGCCAGCACTGCCCTTTCTTAAGTCGTCGTGTAAACATTCCATCATTATCACCATCAACCCCTTTTCTTCCAATGTATTTTTCAGGCTTGTTTTTATCCGAAAATTGCTTCATAAAAATCGATGCTTCAATGATATAAGCCATGTTCCTTAGAATCACACTGTTGCGCTGTGCTCGTTTTTCTTCGATAATAATAGGGCTGCGGCCTTGTTTCGAGTTAATCTCATTTCGCTTAATCGTTGCAAATCGAATAGATTTTAAAACAATTATTCGTCTGATGTACCATTGAAACTCTGGCTTCCACAAAATCGAATCGAGAATACCTCTTGCCCCCGATGGAGTCATACATGGATAGGTCATACGCTCAACCTTCAGGTCTGGCCTTGTAAAGCAAGCGAAATCACCTTCTACTTTGACTCTGACAATACGACTATCAAGCATATATATACCTCCGATTATACGACTAATTTATCAGCGTCTATGGGTGTTACGGAAATGCCCGTGTTATCGTCGTAATTTCCGTACCATACCTTAAGCCCTTGCGGCATTTGTTTGCATATTGCGCGATTCTTCATAATAAAGTACTTATAAACCTGAACCGTAAAGACTTGCATTTCCCGATAATCGTCTCTTGACAAAAACTCCTTATATGCGAGCGAATGCAATAATCGTCTGCTTTCATCGCTATAGTCATATATAAACAATCCTTCGGTAACATTAT
>JADFXO010000375.1 GCA_015233485.1 Nitrospirota bacterium | reverse complement strand
GTCCGCAGCGTAGCACAGAAAATGAGAGAGCTTATGCTTAACATTCGCTTGGTCTTCGACTACTTACGTATGTCAAAAAACTCTGCTTCTACGGCACTTGCCTGATGGAGAACAAATTTACCGTGCCCCTTACGCCTTGACAAAACAAAGTACCGCTCTGTTACAGTATGAGCAGGGGATACATTCTTGCTTCAGAGGAAAGACGTATAATTTTATAAGAGAGATGAATGGACGAATCACTATAGAACAGAAAGCTGCAACAGATTCTGTATATGAAAAAAGTTTAAAAGCGATAATAGTATACGTAGAGGGTCTGACACAAACAGACATCTTGAGGTGGTTTACGAAGCACGGCTTTAACCATTCTTTGAGGGTATTGAAATTTGCAAATGAAATAATCGGCACATGGGATAATCAAGACCTGAACGTGGACGAGTGCTATGTCTTGACCGCAGCGTGCTATCTCCATGACATAGGAATGTTTACAGACAGATACACCAATAAATACTCAGGCGCATTAACTAATGATGACTACGATACGATAAGAGAGGAACATCCTGACATCACTGCGAAGATATTGGGCAATGAGTACGAAATTACTTCTGGCAATTCATTTCGCGAGAGTGTAAACTAAAGAGTGTAAACCTCCATATGGTAGAATAGGGGTAAAAAACCAAGGAGGTAAAGAAATGAAGGTATTGAAGAAGGAAGAGTTATAGTGCCGTGCGGGGTGCGGACTCTTGACACGACTGAGGCTTATAATATAACCTAGTTCTGAAAATGCGGCTGACATCATTTAAGGGCAAATAGATATGGATTGGAAGTTTTCGCCTCTTCAGGTACTGACCGGTGAGGTAAGCTATTCGATAGAAGATTATAGAAAAGACCTGAGGGAAGAGGTTCTTACAACCCTTTCCAGCTTCAACATGGACGACTATTCGACTAACTTCTATGTCGATTACACCTATACCCTGTTTTACTGGCTTGCCACAAATCAAACAGTCCTGACATACAGCAGATTCATATATGAACGGCTGCCAGACGACCTGGAGCTGAAAAAGACCCTTACAAGTACAGACTTCTTACATTCCCTCGAACAGGATAACGTCAACTTCGTCGATATGCTTCGGGCAATACTTACTTCCCTCACGCTGGGGTTTCTGAAAGACGGCGCGTCAATTGAGGACGCCAGAAAGGCCTTGAAAAACGCAGCCGGTTTCTCCAGAGAAGTGTGACCGAAAGAAGCTCCATAGCAAGGTCAGCGTTTTCCATGACCGCCGCCACCACGATAAGCCGCTTGCTGGGTTTCGTCAGAGACATGATCGTAGCCCTGTTTTTGGGCGCCAGCGGACTGTCCGATTCCTTTTTCGTGGCATTCAGGGTGCCAAACCTGTTAAGAGAGCTGTTTGCCGAAGGCTCGATGTCATCAGGGGTCATCCCTGTTCTCTCGCAATATAACGCTACTAAGGGACAGCCGGCTGTCGCCGCGCTAGTTAGAGTTGCCTTTACGTTTATCGTCATCTTGTCGGGACTGGTCTGTTTGGCGGGGATTCTTTTTGCCCCTCAAATAGTGAATCTCATAGCCCCCGGGTTTTCTTCAAATCCGGCAAAGTTCACACAAACCGTCCTTCTTGCCCGCATAATGGTTCCTTTTTTATTTTTTGTAAGCATTTCGGCCATCGTTATGGGCGCGTTAAATTCACGAAAGATATTTTTTGTGCCGGCAATGGCCTCCGCATGGTTTAATGTCGGAATAATTTCTTCAATAGCTGTGTTATATTTTGGTTTAGCCGACCGCGCAATCGCCGTTGCCATAGGGGTTACTATTGGCGGATTTTTTCAGTTTGCCTCACAGGTGCCGACATTTTATAAAAATGAGTTCTCATTAAAGCCAAGTTTTAACTTCAGACACCCCGGCCTGAAACAAATAGGCTTACTAATCCTGCCCGCCACATTAGGCACGGCAGTTTCGCAGTTTAATATATTTATCAGCACCATATTAGCGTCCTATTTGCCTACGGGCAGCATCACATATCTCTACTATGCCATGCGCCTGATTCAATTTCCGGTAGGCGTATTTGGAGTTGCTATGGGTATGGCCGTCTTGCCATCGCTTTCTGAACACGCGGCCAGAGGGGATTTTGATAGCCTCACGAAGGATTTTACATTCTCACTGAAACTCCTCTTTTCGATTACCATTCCTTCAATGATAGGACTGATCTCGCTGAGTGAACCCATTGTAAACGTCCTTTTTCAGCACGGGCACTTCGATTATCAGGCAGTGCGGGGCACTACGACTGCCCTGTTGTGTTATTGCGCGGGGATTTGGGCTATGGTTGGCGTGCGTGTCGTGGCCTCGACGTTTTATTCCATGCAGGATACGAAGACACCTGTCAGGGCTGCCGCCTTCACGCTTATCATAAATATCACCATTAGTATCATCCTGATGCAGCACCTGTCGTTTGCCGGCCTCGCACTTGCAAACGCCATATCGTCTTCGGCAAATTTTCTTATCTTGTTTTATTTTCTTGACAAGAAGCTCAAACACATTGCGGTCAGGGGCATTGTGTGGTCATTTATGAAGACCCTTCTGGCCTCTCTGTCAATGGGTATTGCCGGATGGTATCTGGTGAATTTCAGACAGTGGGACAGCTCCGGGCATGTTCTTGTAAAATCCCTGTACCTTACCTTTATAATTGGAGTATGCACTGCGATTTATTTTGCCGCCGCATATATGCTAAAGAGCGAAGAGGTTGATTATATGGCAAAAACGATTAAACGAAAGGTATTGAGGAGGGTATGATGTCTGATCTGTTTAATTGGATGAGGGCAATTCGGCGGGAAATCCATAGGCAGCCGGAACTTGGGTTTAATGAGCACAAGACCGCGGCGCTGATTGCCGCCAAACTTGCCGAACTTGGCATTGAGTTCAGGACTGGCATTGCCAAAACCGGCGTAGTCGGATTTATAGGGACACATGGGCCGGCGGTTGCCTTGCGCGCCGATATGGACGCCCTGCCTGTTACCGAGTGTACGGGGCTGTTGTTTGCATCGGAGACTGACGGGATTATGCACGCCTGCGGGCATGACGGGCATGTGGCTATTGTCCTTGGGGCGGCATATCTCCTTAAGAAAGACCCGCCGAAAGGCCGTGCCGTTTTTATATTTCAACCAAATGAAGAGGGTTCGGGCGGGGCGAAGCCTATGATAGAAGAGGGCGTCCTTGATGGTATAGACGCCATATTCGCAGGCCACTTGGACCCCCGTTACAATGTAGGGAAGATTATCCTGACACCCGGCGTAAACACCGCCTACACCAACGGCTTCGATGTGGAAATAACCGGCCTGAGCGGCCACGCTGCCCGCCCTCACGAGGCCATAGACGCGGTTGTCATCGCCTGTTCTATGGTAATGCAGATTCAGACCATTGTCTCACGCGGCGTTGACCCTCTGAAACCGGCCGTTATCACAATAGGCGAGATTAAAGGCGGCACTGTAAACAACGTCATAGCCGAACATGTCATATTAAGGGGAACGATAAGGACCCTTGATGACGTTACAAGGCAACTGATATTTGAAAGACTGAAGACACTCGCGTCATCTTTCGCGGCCATGCACGGCGCGAAAATAGACGTCAGGATTCATAACGGCTACCCGCCGCTGATAAATCACCCTGTACAGTTTGAGACAGCACGTGAGGCAGCCGGCGGCGACAATGTGGTAATCCTTCCAACGTCAAGCATGGGAGGGGAGGATTTTGCCTTTTTTCTGGAGAAAATACCGGGATGTTTCATACGCTTGGGTGCGCGCAAAAAGGGACACGAACAATATCCGCTTCACAGCCCGCGCTTTGACTTCGACGAAGAGGCCATGAAAACCGCCGCAGAGTTTATGGCCCGTGCCGTACGCATTGAGATAGACAGATTAGCGGCAGCAGCGGGCTGACCCCCCACGCCTGGGCCAAACCTGTTAATCGTTAGAAATAGGGCATAGACAGACCCGTCAGGTTGAAGGTAGAATACAGTCATGGAAACACTTGCAATCGAACGGGATTTAGACTTAACGGAGATTATCAACGGGGAGGAATTTGTGTCGCCAAGCCCTTTTAGGAAACAC
>JADFXO010000374.1 GCA_015233485.1 Nitrospirota bacterium | reverse complement strand
AAAGTTGACCATAAGACGGGAGAAAGGCAGGGGATGGGAATGGGGCTTTATATAGCCAAACGGCTTGTTGACGTGATGGGTGGCGAGCTTGATGTTATAAGCGAGCTTGGAAAAGGAAGCGTTTTTTCGATAAGTCTGTAACAAGGAGGTAGCTGATGAAAGATATTGGGAAAAGAAGAGTAATTTATTTAATAGCAATCTTTGCGGCTGTGGTCTTAATAGTATTGGCGACTACTGAAATGCTGCTTTATCAAACCGCAGTTAAGCAGCAGACTCTTAGGTTAAGGGCATCGGCTGAGCTTCGTATTCGAATGATTGAGTTAGAAACAGAGCACCAGGGGTCGGGCAAATGTCAAAGGCAGGATTCTAAATCACTACCGACAATCGAAGAAAAGGTTATTGGAGAGATTCAAAAGATTAATGAAAGAAGCTACCACGGCTTTACCATGCCCGTTGAATTTGTATGGGGACGCCGTGAGGGCAATGATATTATATTCCTGCTTCCGTTGCGGCATAGCAAGGTAAAATCTGTGCCTTTTAATTCTGGGTTGGCTGGGCCGATGCGTCTTGCCCTTAAAGGGCAGGCAGGCATTATTATTGGATTAGATTATCGTGGGAAAAAAGTGTTAAGCGTTTTCGCGCCGCTGAATTTCCTTGACCGGCATACTGGGATTGTTGCAAAGATAGACATGCAGGAGATTCGCGCGCCTTTTATTCGGGTGGGAATAGTCGCTTTCTTTGTAGCTATAGCTGTAATTTTAGCCGGAGTGTTTGCGTTTTTGAAGATTACTAATCCAATGCTGCTTAGTATTCAGGAATCTGAGAATAAGTTTAGAGGCTTAGTGGAACAATCCTTCGCGGGAATATATATCGTACAGCACAAGAAGCTTATTTACGTAAATCCGAGGTTTGCCGAGATTTTTGGATATGACAACGCAGAAGATCTTATAGGGATATCGCCTATTGATTTAGTGTATGCCGATGATGGCGCAACGGTTTCAGAAAATATTCGCAAACGGCTGGACCATGAGGTATATTCCATAAATTATTGTGTTCGCGGCGTTAAAAAAGACGATGAAATTGTGCACATTGAGATTCATGGTTCGCGTACGACCATTAAAAATGTGCCAGCGATTGTCGGCTTCATTATAGATGTTACGAAGCGAATCGAAGATGACGAGAAATTGCAGCAGCTTGCAATTGCCCAGGAAGCGTCTCGTGCAAAAAATGAAGTCCTTTCTATGGTCTCGCATGAACTACGAACGCCGTTAAATGGAATTTCAGGGTTAGCGCAAACTTTAATAAACGCTTCCGACAATGGGTGGCTGACTATAGGATATGCTGACGGACAATCTCAATAGAATTTATCGTTCGGCCTATTATATGAATACCTTGATTGAGGGGTTGCTTGAAATTACCAGAATTGAAGCTGGAAAGGTAGATATTCTGTATGAGGCTACAGATGTACGGCAGACATTGGATGTTGTTATGTCAAACCTCGCGGATAAAATTAACGCAAAGGAGTTGGAGTTTCAGATTCTGATTCCACCGGACTTTCCTTCAATCCATGTCGGCCTGAAGCAATTAACGCAAATCTTGTTTAATCTGATAGGCAATGCGGTTAAATATGTCGATGCGAAAGGGAGGGTGATTATACGGATGGTCGTAGAGGAGGCTATGGTTTTAGTGAGTGTTGAGGATTCAGGCCCCGGTATGGATGAGGAAACGCTCAAACATATCTTTGAGATGTATTGGCGCGGCGATAAGTTCAGGAAGACTATTGCCGGGACTGGTTTAGGGCTTGCAGTTTCCAAACTGCTTGTTGAGATGATGGGTGGACGAATCTGGGTAAAAAGTGAGTTAGGGGTTGGGAGTACATTTTATTTCACAGTGCAACAATGGAGGGAAAAATGAACAAAGCTAAAGTGCTGGTCATAGATGACGATGAGAATAACAGGATTATTTGCAAAGCCAACCTCAGCCAACTAGGCGTTACAGTGATTGAGGCCAACGATGGGCAAGAGGGTTTTGACGCGGCAATGACAGAGCTGCCCGATCTAATCTTACTGGATATCATGATGCCCGTGTTAGATGGTTATCAGACTTTAGAGAAACTTAAAGATACGTTAGAAACCAGAGATATACCTGTAATTATGCTGACCGCTAAAACCGACTCTATGGCCACTGAAATCTCTAAAACCCTTTTGGCCGGCGCGGATGACTATATCAGGAAACCGTACCAATTACCCGAACTTATCGCCAGAGTACGAAATCTGGCAAGAAAACATCTCTTAGAAAAGGAACGGGCAGTTGACTTGCGCGAAGCCGCCAGATTTCAAAGGAAGTATTTGACCAATAGTGAGCACACTGGAAGTATTCTTAAAAACGCCAAACTAAATGCGGCATTTTTCAATAAACCGGCTACGGATGTATCAGGAGATTTCTGGTTTTACAAAAGGATGCCCAAGGGAAAGGCAGGACTATTTGTGGCGGATACATGCGGGCATGGCGTCTTAGCCGCCCTTATGTCAATACAAGTTCTATCTATAGTTGATAACTGCCCCGCGCCAAACCGGCATCCAAGTGAGTGTCTAATGAGTGTAAATACTGATATTTACGGACTGTTATCTCCTGAGCATAGTTTTGTGGCGGCGATGTATCTTGTCTTTGATCAGAATAAACTTGTACTTTCAAACGCCGGGCAGCCGGCCCCTTTATTATTGCGGGGGACAGAGGTTACTGAGCTTAAGTTATCAGGGTTGCCGTTAGGCATGTCATCTGAGCTCGACTTTGATGAGATAGAGCATGATTTCATAAAAGGAGATCGTCTTATAATATATTCAGATGGTCTGCCTGAAAGTACGAATGTACAGGGTGAGCCTTTTGGTGCGGAAAGGATAATTACCCATCTTCAGAAAAATAGCTCTTTATCTGTCAGAGATATGAAAAACTCCCTTATCTCGGAGTTACAAAGATTTGCAAACTGTGAATTCGATGATGACATTACGCTGATTATTATTGAGAGAGAACATGATTTAGATGAGTTTCTTAACAGAAACAACATTAACGGCATAAAGGAGGAAAAAAATGCCGACAGTTAGTATATACAGTGACACAGTTTCAGTTGGGACATTTATGAGAAACTATCTGCTGCCTATTATCGCCGAGCTACCAGGAAAGCAGCAGCCCGAGGCTGAAATCGCGGTTATTGAGATGCTTGAAAACGCGCGGGTGCATGGTAATGAGGAATTACCCGAAAAGGAGATAACTATTTCATGGGAATTATCGTCTGAGGCGCTGGTTATATCTGTCAAGGATGAGGGCAAGGGATTCGACAAGATAATCCCTAAACTTCCACCAGTTACTGAAATGCGTGGACGCGGGCTTTTGACATTACAGGACATGGGCTATGATCCCGTATTTAACAAGGCGGGCAATCAGATAACTATAACTATCCCAAGGAGGAGTGATTATGGAAGGTATGGAAGGATGAAATAAGTTCCCTAACCTTTATTTTAAAGGTTTATCAAGCTTATGAGGAGAAAATGAGATGAGGATAATAAATAAGACGTTTGTTATTTTTGAGGGAGAGAAAACGCCGACTGAGTTTTATGAGGCCAACGCAAAACTTCAGGACGCTATTCAAAAACTTAGCGATGCCAACCGTAAGACGACCCTGGTGATTGACTTTAACGGTATCACTATGGCCCCATCATCATTCTGGGGGACAATGGCCTCAGCTCTGCGTTCGCCATTTATCGAATCAATAGAGCTGGTGTCCGTGCAAAGCAGTATCAAACTGAGCATTGAGCGCTTCGGGTTTTGCACGCATGATAAAGTTAAGGTATTTCCAATGTTTCATACTACAGAAGTCGAGGTGATAGATTAAGGATTTAACACACAACGGATTAACGACGAAGGGGAGGTAACCTCCCCTTCACCCCGTAAATTTCGCCACGTTTTATCCTTTAAATTCCGGCGGCCGCCGTTGGCGGCGTGAGTGCTTATTATGTTCTTTTGAACATTTTTCTTAGTTGCTCAAGTGATAAAAGTATCTGCGTCGGCCTGCCGTGCGGGCAGTGCTCCGGGTCGTCAGCCGCTCTAAGGTCATCAATTAACTGCGATAAC
>JADFXO010000373.1 GCA_015233485.1 Nitrospirota bacterium | reverse complement strand
CGCAGAAAAAATGAAGATTATTATCACATGCGCTTTTAGACTAATTCTACAAAAACCACCCGCTCAACCATTTTATTTTGCACTTATGCCGGGTGCTTTTGACACTTAACTGCCGTTTTTAGGTTTATAGATATGGTCGGCAGCATTTTATCAGGATTTTAAACATAGGTATCCCTTTTATTCATTTTTCTATATCAAAAATACCTGTGGTCAATGTAACTGTGGTTGTATTTTTGGTAGGAGCGCATCAGTCATAACACGGATGTTATATGCAATCACGTTCCAGTACCTATAATTTTAAGATACCCGACGATACTGCCAAATCCATATACACCGGCAGCCCCCCTAACTCCGTCATCCCTGATTTGCTTGCATCCTTGCCGTATTCATATTTTAGCGTCCCTTGTGCCTTAATACTTCCGGTGTTAGTTTTTTGTCTGACAACTTATTCTAACATCCCGTTTACACGGGTAACAACGAGGTCCTCTATTTTTTTGATGGTGAATCAAGGAGTATATCTTGGCGTCAAATCGCTCCCTTGTTTTCCACAACCCCCGACATTCCCCACAGTGTCAGACCTTTGACGCTTTGACTAAGAAAAATCCTTGACTTAGTCATAAAAAGACCTAAAAACGGTAAAAAAACGGCATTCCCAATACTTTTTTGCAAAACCGCCTGATACCCACTTTGCCCTACATTATCTATATAATACAAATACTTACCCCAAAATCAAAAATTGCAAAACTGCCTGATAATATATATAGGAAACGCTGACGAAACACGAACTGCATATTTACTGCATAGTCAGGCAGTGAACTAAGATTAATAATGAAAGGTAACCCCTTGAAAATAAAGAAAGCCGGGAAAGGGATTTGAACCCCCGCCCATATGTAATGCGGTTCTTCAGGCAGATTCTCAGGCCGCTTAATTGCCCTTTCGACTGCCTCATTGACCATGTCCGCCGTCATCTACCATCAAAAAATTAGCTGTCTCATCGGTCTGACGCCTCATTCCCAGAACCCTGATAGTATTACAACCGCGGCCTCACATCGTTCCAGGCAATAATGCTATAATAATTATGGCCGCTGAATTGCTCATTCTCCCGGCCACGATGATCCGCATGGGTCTGACATTGGGCGGCGCTCCCCTCGCCGCCCTCTCCTTTCCTTGACTAACGGTGTTGATGGAGTATTCGCCTTATGTTTTGCCTGTTTTGCCGGTCATCAATCTTGACGGCAATATTTTCATTCTATTTTTATCTATTTTTGACTTTTTGCAGCCTCGTTTTCCTTCACAAACGCCCGTGTTTCCTACGAGACGGCTACCGTTTCATTCTATTTTTCTCTACTTTAGATTCATTGTACAAAAAATGCCGTAATAATGCGGGTTAATTCGCCCTGGCGTTCAGCGCTTAGCGGCTATTTCACCACCCCAAGACTTTTCAACTGCTCCAAAACGGCGGCCCTTTTGTCCGCTGATAATTGCGGTAAGCTCATCAGCTTTTCACCAAGCAGCGGCCTGAATTCCTCTTTCTCTTTCGGTGTACCCAGATCGTAGACCTTCAACGCGTCCTCTACCGGCAACCGCTTAAACGCCGCCGTATAGGGCGGTATCGCCTGCGACATCCCAATGTTCTGTATCTCCCGCTCTGAAAATTTGCTTAGATTCTGCTGTAATAACTGCTGCCCCGCCCCAGGGTCTTTTCTCATCAGCCTTTCTATCTGAAGTTTAACATCTACCTTCGCCTGATCCTGGGTGCTGCGTCCACCAGCCGGAGCCTTCCCCGCCCGTTCCTCATCCATCGCCTTTTGCGCCGGCGTTTTGCTGATAGCGGCCGGTGCCGGCGTAATCCCGATCGCTGGCCATAAGGTCTTTTCGTTTATCCTGCCCTCGTTCAACTGATAGTTGCGGCGGATTCCCCTAATGGCAAACGGCTCAAACGCCAGGCCAGCGTGCTTTGCTATGTCTATCGCCTTCCGCGTGAGAGGGTCGCCTTCGTTATATACCTTGTTGCCGTAGAAGTCCTTGTTATTCAGCATGTCCGATATCAGGGATAACAGCGGGTGCACCTTGTTCGTAAGCGTTGTAATCGGGTGTTTTCCATAGGATACGATGTCTTTCATGTATGTTGGATAGGAAATTCTTTCAGGATTGCCGTATTCGTCAAGATTGCCGGTTCTTGGATAGTATAAATCGGTCAAGGCTGCTTGTGGTGTGCTGCTGTCCGGCCCCTTACCAGTCAATAAAAACTGCGTAACCGCCCCCATGATCCCCGTCATCACCACCAGCGATGTAGTATACGCCATCCTGTGGGTCATCATATCAGGTGTCAGCGGTTTGCCTTTTCTTAAACTGTTACCCGCCTTCACCGCGTCAATCAGGCCTCCGCCTATCTCTCTGATCGTTCCCCCAGTCCAGCCCACCGAACGCACAGAGGCCATGAGTAAATCTTTTAAAACCTTGTTCCAGAAGATGTTATCATAGCGTACCTGCCCCATGCGATTGTCAATGCTGTCCCATGCCTTACCCATCAGGGTGCGTAATTCCTCTCTGTTGCCATTTTCCATTAGCTGCGGGTTGCGCTTTAACTCCATTTCGGCCAACTTCCAAAACGCCCCTAATTTCAAGCGCGGCACGAGTTTCTCAAATATCGGGGCCGATATTCCCTCCAATAGGGCAAACGGCGCTTTCAACATGCCGCTTAACACGTTGCCCTTCCTAAACGCCTCTTGCATCTTCTTGATCATCTGCGTCTGATAAAGTATATCCTGACGCGCTGCCCCCCCTCCGGCCATCAGCGCCCTCGCTATTTCCCCTACTTCACTCTTAGGGGTTGGTTTGTCCAATTCCTTATCGTCAAGGAACTGATAATTAAATTCCTTGGACTGCTGATCAAAAAAATCGGTGATTTCTTTCGAAGCGGTGACGGCTATGTCCTTTTTCCTGTCCATAAGGGCATTGCGTTCCCTCAGGCTGCCTGCAACGCGCGCGGCTTCCTCACTCATACTGGCCGGCGCAAAGATGCTCTTTATCTCCTTTCCCGCCGCCGCTATCTCATCCATAGTAGTCTTTTTCCTATCCAGAAGGGCATTGCGTTCCCTTAGACTACCTGCAACCCCCGCCGCTATCTCATCTATAGTAGCCTTCAATTTCTCAATATCAACCGCGCCGCTCTCGTTGCTGAGTGGGTTCTTTTCCTTGCCTGCCTCTAAGCTCTTTACCTGCTCCTCTGCGGTCGGCTTGGTTGCTTCTGCTGCTGTCTCACCAATATCTTTACCATCTGCGGTCTTGACATCTTTCAGTAAATCCTTTACACTAAGAGTATAAGCCTGCTGTGGAGTGCGAGACGCACTGCCTGACGAGGTATCGTCCGCGCGGGTTCCAGCGGGCTTTTCTAATTCTGTAAGGCTGTGGTCATAAAATTTCTTTCCATTTGCACTTTCCATGACTGTCAGTTTTGCACGATAAAGTTTGCCATCTATTTCTAACGGAGCATAAAATATGTGAATGTTTTTAATGTCGGGATTATTATCTCTATCAGGGCGAGTTTCGGCCAATATAGCATTTTTTATAAGGTCTGGGATTGCTCTAACAGCTTCAAGATGGTCAAGAGGCGTTAGTCGGTCTCCACTTCGTATCTTTTTAATACCTTTGCTTGCTATATCAATACCCCAACCAGTATCTTCATTAACAAAAGTCTTTCTCTGCAAGTTCTCCTTTGCCCAATCCTCAGCCTCATCCCTTGCCTTCCATAAAACATCGCCAAACATCCTGTCATCAAGCCTTATTACTTTCACGTCTGGTTTTGACATATATGAAGTATCGGACATTAAATCCGGATTCTTAACCTCAGTCTTCCCCCCCAACGCCTCTACCTGCCTGCTATCAACGAGCGCCTTTGCGTCTCGTAAACTCATTCCGTCAATCTCTTCATTTGAATAACCCAGGGCTTTTAGCTGTGATTCCAACTCCGGCCACGTAGTCTTCTGTTCAACGGCTGGCATGTTTCCTTCCGGCTGCTGTTTATAATAAACCAGCGGTATTGAAATTCCACGGGAAGAATGGATTCACTTTTATATCAGAACACGACAGAGACGAGGAAACAACGTTGCTGTATTATGATTTAATGAACTTCGCCAA
>JADFXO010000372.1 GCA_015233485.1 Nitrospirota bacterium | reverse complement strand
GCTTTCGAACTTTTCACGGCATCCTTTTGGTAACGATGCGCCTCCGCTCAATACTATAGGGATGGGTTCCGATATCTTCGGCACCCTGTCCGATGAAGATATTACTTCAAGAAGACTATGAAGAAGCGTGTTTATCACGTCCATATAGTAGACGTGCAACGACAGCTCAACCTTGTTTTTTGGTAAGATTGAAAGATTCAAAGACTCTTCCTTGATGGTCTTGATCTTGGTGGCAGGTTCCCCTACGTCGCGGCTTACCATCTCGTCTATGTAATCGCCGCCCTTTTGAATACTGAAGGTTATTACGGGTACGGACAGATAAGAAAGACACACGTTACACATACCCCCTCCCATGCTTATGCCGATGCCGGTAAAATTCTCCTCGGCAAGCTCGCTCATAACCACGGCAAGACCCTCGTTGATGGATATTGGGCTGTACCCTATGCTCTCCAGGTACATCTTGATTATGGACTCGTGGCCCGCCACTCTTACGGAATTGCCCAGGGGCTGTCCCGGAACGCTGAAACATATTACCTCGCCGAACTTTTTAGGCTTCTGTATTAGGGTGCTTATGATGGACTGGATAACCGTAACCGCCTCGTTTTCGTGGGAACTCAAAAGCCCCTTTTCCATAGTCCTTCGGGTGTTTGAATTAAACATGTTGGCAAAGCTTTCCGCCGAATAGCCTATAATGTAGTACTGCCTGTTGTGCTCGAAGAACTCGACGTTATTTCTGGTAAGTATCTGTCTGGTGAACTTGGACTGGGGGATGGTAAAGAATGCGTTCAACTGCTTCACCATATGTATCTTGTTGCCCTTGTTTTGGGCCAGAACTATATTGCTTGTCCCTACGTCAAGCCCAACGGCACCCGACGGGCTTTCTGCGTCATCACCAATCTCTCTTTCTCTGGCGACTACGGACTTCATGGAAGCGTTTATGGCGGATTCAATTTTGCCCTCGCTGCCATACTCCGGTTCCATTCCCGGTATAACACCCGCGTGGGGCGGTTCGAACTCCCTCACTTCCTGACTCTGGAGTTCGGCTTCCGGATATTCCGTTATCTGGGGCTGCTCTATTTGGGTCTGCAACAAAGGCGGGGTTTGCGATAAAGGGGCTACACCTGTTTTACGGCTTTCGATATCCGCCAGGCGCTGCTTTAATTTCTCGATTTCACTCTGGTATTCACTAGCTTCTGCCATCGTATGCCTCCTTCGAGTTATTTATATGTTTTAGAGTTTTTAAGGTTGTAAACCTACTAATACACAGATTATCCTAAAAACGGTAGTTAAAAGTCAACCCCAACCGCCGACTAAGACAGAACGTATGCAATCTATGACAGAAGACATGAACAAATGATTATAAAACCTGTTACCACAGTATGTTGCCAGGAAATCTTTTCCTATAATCGATCGAAGTGTGGTCATTTAACCGCTTATAAAGCAACAATTAAAGAAAAATTATTGTTATTTACGTATAATTATGTATAATATTATTGCTTAAATATACAAGAGTGGGAGAAAAGTGTATAAATTCTCAGGACATGAGTCGTTTCCTTTCCGATATCCGTGGTTACCGAAGGCTTATTTCGCACTAAAAAGTAACACATCGTTATTTGTTAATGAGGAAAACGCTATGCTTGAACTCGGTGTGGGGAAAAATATGGTTAGAGCCATAAGATTTTGGATTCAAGCTATAGGTATTGCTACTTCATCTGGGAAAGGTAACTTCGATATTAAGGATTTTGGGAGAGTATTATTGTCCGAAGAAGGCTATGATCCTTATCTAGAAGATATTAAAACATTATGGTTAATTCACTGGAAACTAGTAACAAAAATAGATGAGCCGTTGTTTGCGTGGGATTACATGCTCAATAGGTGGCAATATCCAGAAATTATCCGTTCAAATGTAATCGAATCTTTCTATCGAGAAGCGAATAAACTTGAGAGGAATCTTTCCCCAGTAACTCTTGGACAGCATTTTGATATTTTTCTTCATTCTTATGTTCCGACTCACAACAATAAGTCAGACTTATTTGAAGATAATTTGGATTGTCCACTTGTAGAACTAAATTTAATTCAAAGTATTGGTGAACGTAGGAATATAAGTACAGGTAACCATGAACTAATTTATCGCTTTAGAAGGGAAGATAAGCCTGAAATATCAAACGAATTATTCATATATTGCTTGAATGAATTCTGGAATACACATTTTACCAATGAGCAGACATTATCGTTTAGAGATATTTGTATAGGTCATGGAAGTCCTGGCCAGGTATTCAAGATTCCTGAGGCAAATATTAAGGAACGCCTTGTTAACATCGAGAATGTTTCCCAAGGAGCATTTAGCTATATGGAAACAAACTCTTTACAGCAGGTAATAAAACGAGAAGTTCCTGAAAGGGACTTCTTGGCGGAAATTTATTTAAGAGAGAATGCTTGTGCATAGCAATATCATATCTTCATTATTTAATATAAAAAAACGTTATTTAAGATCGACTGATATCGAACGTGATTTTAAGGAGATAACATCATTAAATGGTTATATTCTTACAGATACTGCAAAAGATAAATTGCTCCGTTTGTTTGATGGTCTTAGTCTATCTTCAACACAACGTGCTTGGAGAATAACTGGAGATTATGGAACAGGTAAGTCTTCATTTGCTTTACTTATTGCACGTCTGTTTAGCGGTCAAGCAAAATCTCTCCCATCAACCATTAAACACGTTATCGATAAAACAAAGCTATGCTCTTTTTCTACAAAACTTTTCCCAATTATTATCACAGGCTCAAGAGAGCCGGTTAGAAATGTATTACTTAAGGCTGTATATGACAATTTTACCCTGCTGTCTACTCAGGGTCGAGAACTATCTCTATTAAAAAAGATAGAGAGTGAAATCCAAATGGGCACAGTTTCTGATACATTTATAATTCAGACTTTAATTGAAGCTAGTATTTATATAAATAATATTGGTAAGGGTAATGGTTTATTGTTAATAATAGATGAGATGGGCAAGTTTCTTGAGTATGCTGCATTGCACCCTGAGGAACAGGATGTTTTCTTCTTTCAAAAGCTTGCAGAAGCAGCGATGAGAAGTGGCAATACGCCTTTATTTATCATTGGGATTTTGCATCAGGGATTTAATGCATATGCTGACCAAATGTCTCAATCTTCTCAGAAAGAATGGATGAAGGTTGCAGGAAGATTCGATGAGTTGCGTTTCAATCAGCCATTGGAACAACTGATGCTCTTAACTTCAAACGCATTAAATATAGATGAGAATAAACTTCCTACAGATATCACCGAATTTTCAAATAAATTAATGATTAAGGCAATCAGCCTTGGGTGGTTTAACATAGCAAACAATCAAAATTTAGTAAGCTTAGCAAGTAATATATATCCGCTTCATCCATCAGTTTTACCTGTAATAGTGCATTTGTTAAGACGATTTGGCCAAAATGAACGCTCCCTATTCAGTTTTCTTTTGTCAAATGAACCTCATGGATTGCAGGACTTTGCTACCAAAAAAATTGAAATTCTATCATATTATCGAATTTGTAATTTATACGATTACATTAGACATAATTTTGGATATAGGCTCGCTATTCAGAGTTATAGAAGCCATTGGAATTTAATAGAATCCCTTATTGAAAGTTATCGTATGACAAGTGAACTAGAACTTAATTTACTTAAAACAATTGGCTTACTTAATTTAGTCGATACAAGCACTCTCCTTGCTACAAAGGATGTATTAGTACTGGCACTCTCAGACCAGAATAATACAATTGATGAGATTTCATCTGCCATTGAAAAACTGGAAAACAAAAAAATAATCTATTATAGAGGAATATCCGGTGGCTATTGCTTATGGCCTTACACTAGTGTAAACCTTGAGAAGGTTTATGAAGATGCATCTAATCAAACATTAAATGCTAATTGTCATTTTTCACGTTAATTCACCCACCCCGTTTTCAAAACAATTCACCCACCCCCAGCACCCTATCGTATCGTGAATTTTCAATTACAGTATTGTATCATCCGATGTCCTTTTTTGTCCTTTAAAATTTTGCAAAAAATGGTAGTAGAGGCTTGTGGGAATGTTAACAACTCGAAGCGTTCTTTGCTGAGAGTTGTTAAAAGGATTGTTG
>JADFXO010000371.1 GCA_015233485.1 Nitrospirota bacterium | reverse complement strand
AACATCAGGCTATGGCCGCTTATTACAGCGGTAAAAACGCTATTGGCCAGCAGAACGCAAATTCTAGACAGCAGGATTCCAATACAAAAGTTGACGCAGAGAAGCGGAAAGCGCAACATCAGGCAATCATGGATGACCTTGACGCGCAGTTAAAGGCCGGTAAAATCAGTGGGCAACAATATATAGATGCCAAAAATAAAGCACAGGCAGACTTATTGAACCCGAACCCGGCGGCATCTCCGGCAGGAGCACCGCCGGCGAATAACAATGGCGCACCAGCTGCGAACCCACCTGCGAACAATAACGCTACGCCGGCCGCGCCTCCGGCTCAGGGTACACAAGCGCCGGTCTATCCGAAACCAGGCGATGGTAAGGAATGGCATAGAGGGGGACCCGACAATAGCATGATGTATAAGAATCCCGATGGCACATTTACAGATGTGAACGGCCGGAAACGAGATAGTATGGGGAATCCAATATGAAACCTGACGGCACCGATATACTCGACGACTTAGGCGGAAGCGCCAACCCGTTTATGCCGATACCGGGTCCCCAAGTTCCTATATCGGGGAATACGGCGAATAACAAGATAACGGCGGATACCAATTACATACCGCCCGTACCTCCACAACCTGTTTCACAAGAGGAACTGGCACAGATGTCAGCGTCTAAAGCTCCGGCGATGCAGCCACCACAGCCAGTATCTCAGGAAGAGATAGCACAAATGAGCGCACCACAGCCTGTTTCACAGGAGGAACTGGCACAAATGAGCGGGCAAGCCATTAACCCGCCGCAGCCGGTTACAGACGCAGAGCTGGCACAGTTAAGCGGGCAGTCCACAGGGCAGTCCACACCGTCGCATAGTAATCCGCTGGTAGATACGGCTATGTCGGTATTAAAGGCGATAAAGGGCGCTCCGCTATCATTGCCTGCTAAAATACCACATTACTGGGGTGATGCGGTGCAGTCTATAACCGGGCAGCCGTGGATGCCTGATGTTGTAAAATCATACGGGAAGGCGTACAACACCATAGCGCAATTGCCTACGCTTGCCGGCCATAACTTAGGAATGACGGAGGCACCGCAAGAGAATCAGCAGTCATTGACAGAAGCCAATCAAAACTTTGGCCCCGCGGCGCCCTACGTAACGGGATTCGCGCATGGCTTTTTAAACGGCTATGTCCCTGAGACAGAGACAAAACATGGCACATGGGAAAACGCGGGACAGGAAGTTGCTGATCTGCTTGGCATGGCCATGAATGTTCAGGGAATGTCCACGAAGGCCGTGGCGTCGGCATTGGAGAGGATAGCACCGGGGGCATTGAATAAAATATGGGGTTCAGCGGCAAAACTGCTTGGCACGGGGGGATTATCTTACGGGGCATATTCGGCGCAGTCTCCGACGGCGGACTACAACCCGCAGCAGCCGTTAATACCGCAGACAAAAGATTATTTGGAACAACATCTATGGGCAGGATTAAAGGGGGCGGTATTAGGCAAGTTGTTTGCCATAGGCGGAAGTGTGGCAAATGGAGCGATTAAAAAACTGTTACCGTCAGCGCCGGAATGGTTAGCCGGCACAATAGGATAAGCGATATTAGGCGGTGGTATAGGACTGACGCAGCCTGCAAACGATTTAAGAGAGAGATTAAGAAACGGGTTAATAGGTATGCCTGTATTTGCGGCGGCACACGCGTTGAATCCGTACAGTTATCAGAGCGAAGGAGCCCCGGCAGACCAAACCCCAAAGGAAACGACACCGCCTCCGGGGGCGGTAACTGATCTGCAAGCCGGACTTGATAGAATGAGTTCAGTGGATAATGAAATGGGCTTATCTCAGGATCACAAAATTGATATTTCTCAAAATACAGATGAACCCGCGCCAGGAGCGGATGTACAGACATCGCCGATCGCAGGAGATAATGACCAGGGAAATGAAGCTACGGCCGGAGCATCTTTAAGTTTAGAAGATAAGATACGGCTTATGAGGGCAAATGGCTACACGCAAGATGATATAGATAAAATGAATCATAAAGAGTTCGACGATACAGTTACGGAAGTGCAAAGGTTTGAGGCCATGAAACAACCGCAGACACTACCTATTGAAGAGACGCCCGAAGCATCGGCCACACCAGAAGAGCCGCAGACACCGGAAGGAAAGGCGGAAGCGGAGGCCGCACCGGAGTCATACTCGGAGCTGAAAAAGCTCGGCTATCCCGATGATGAGATAGTGGATATGGACGCGGGCCGGGCACGGGATATTATTGAAAATGAGGTTGCGTATAAGCCGGAGGGAAAAGAGCCGCGTAATATGCCTGTTTACGAGACGCACTCTTACGAGTCGCCTGAGGCCTCCGCTGTGGATGGTGAAGGGGAAAAAGGACAGGACTTAGCGCCTACTGATAAACAAAAGACAGCGTGGCCGGAGTTGGAATCACAGCTCAAAGCCTTAGGTTATTCAAATGAAGAGCTTGACGGAATGAGTTTTAGAGACGCACAGGCGCTCGTTGATGGCAAGCAGGTAGAGGCTTTGGGCGGGAAGTCTGAGGTTAAGAATCCGGATTTAATGTCCGATACTTCATATATGTCAAAACCGGACGTTAAAGTAACAAGACTTGATGATAGGATGTTTGGCGATTCAGAATGGGAAGCTAAAAACAAGGCTAAGAAGTGGGCTGGCGATAATATACAGGGGAAGTCCTTTGTCAATAAAGATACTGGATGGGACATTGGCGTATCGCGTAAGGGAATTGGTGAGTCATTAAGCAAAGCGCGGTTCGCTCCCATGGACCACATTGAAGCAATTAGGGCAATCCCAGACCTGATAGAAAATGCTGTGTTAGCCGAAACTCGGCCAGATAGAGATAATAATCCCGACATTAAAAATATCCATAGATTTTATGCTCCGATAGAAATAGAGGGCAAACTGTACAGGGCAAAATTAACAGTGAGAGAAACTGCGGATGGAAAGAAATTCTATGACCACAGCCTTACAGAAATAGAAAAGCCCGTTGGTATACCAGCGGACGATACCTCTTCAGGCAGTGCGTCTCGCTCTCCACAACAGGCTCATACTCTTAGTGTAAAGGATTTACTGAAAGATGTCAAGACCTCAGAAGGTAAAGATATTGGTGAGACAGCAGCAGAAGCAACCAAGCCGACCGCGGAGGAGCAGGTAAAGAACTTAGGGGCAGGCAAGGAAAAGAACCCACTATCGAACGAGAGCGGCGCGGTGGATGTTGATAAGTTGCTGGGCGTGGGGAAGGCGGTTGACCTTGAGAAGCTGAAGGAGCATATTGATGAGATAGCGGCGGCGGGAAAGGAGATAAAGAGCATCTTTGCGCCCGCAAGTATGAGTGAGGATGCAGAGCGCGTTGCGGGCAGCCTGAGGGAACGCAATGCCCTTATGGACAGGAAAAAGGACATAGCCGTCACCGCGTCGAAAAAAATCACCGAGTTTTTTGATCAGCAGCCCAAAGAATTTAATTATCAGTTTATTGACGATATGGAACTGGGAAAGAAACAGCCTGTGTTTGGAATTGATGATTCAAGTTTACAAGATATAGCGGATACATATAGAAAGGCCCTGGATGAGCGGTTTGAACGGGTGAACAAACTCGACCCGAACGCGCAGATAAGTTACATGAAGAACTTTTTTCCGCATCTGTATAAAGACCATGAGAAGGCGGCGAAGATAATAGACGAGTTTCTGGCAAAAGGGCGTCTGGAGGGTTCGAGATCGTTTTTCCTGCCGCGTAAGATTCCGACATTGAAGTTTGCCCGTGAGTTAGGGCTTCAGATGGTGTCTGACAATCCTAATGACATGTTTTTGCAGCGGTGTTTCAGTATGGATAAGTACATAATGGCACATGAGTTTATGAATGAGATGAAGGCAAAGGGGCTGTTCAAGTTTATAGGGGCGATGGAGCGCGTACCGGCTGATCTGAAAAAAGTAGATGATCCACTTGGTGAGGTGTGGAGAGTGAACGAGCAAGGGGAACTCATTAGAGTGGGAAACTATTATGGGCCGAAAGACGCGGTCACGGTACTGAATAATCATCTAGGTCCCGGACTACGGGGCAGTAAGATATTCAGCGCCTACCTGAGTGCGGGCAACGTATTAAATCAGGCGCAGTTAGGGTTATCGGCGTGGCACGCGGGGACGTCGTCGGTCAATGCGATGTTGAATCAGTTTTCGTTAGGGC
>JADFXO010000370.1 GCA_015233485.1 Nitrospirota bacterium | reverse complement strand
GTCTCATCAGCCCCATCCCTCCCCACGGGGTTATCTCCTTTTCTGTGAAACTCAACTTTATATCTTTCATGTAAGCTCTCCTTACTTTTCTTTTTAATAGGGTACTTACTTCTACTTCCGCTTATCTTACTGTTTTCCCAATGTTTTTTGCTCACTTTTCCTAATGGCCGCCATTAGACTTTTCCTCCTAATGGACAATCTGGGTTTAACTCATGCTGCCGACAGTACTCTGATTGTGTCTTCCCACTGCCCTGCCATGCCTCTATGTGTGCCTTCCAATAACTGGACGCCTTTGAGACTGATACCTTCCCTTTCTTCATCATCATGAACCTCCTTGTTTCGGCCCATTATGACACCTGCTACTTCCCCTGTAAAGATGGGGTTTTCTTGACGCTTACTCTACTACTGCTAAATATTGGTAAAAAGGAGGAGAAAAGGACTAAGGACTTGGGACGTTACACCCGCCCCCTTTGGGGGTTGGACTATGAAAAATATGAGGACTTACTGTAACTTAAAAAAGGCAATTTTTTGTCTTGACAAATTGGTCCACTATAATCATTTACCCTTCTTTTTAATAGTCAGCGTATCCTCTATCGTTTTTGTTTGCGTGGGTGTGGAAAGTATGGTCTGAATGGTGTAGTCGCCTTTTTCTATATCCATTGGAAGGGTGAATTTAATCATAGATTTGTGGGAACCCTCCGCACGAATGATCTTTTTGCGTGATAACTCCATTCGATCCGTACCCATTATTAAAGTTCTGACCTCTGTAACTTCCACCAGGCTTTTATTTTTAGGCAGACGCAGCAGATACTCTACCGAGATTTCTATGGTTGACCCCGGAAAGGCCGCTTGAGGCTTCAGTGTGTAGGATTCTACTTTTATGGTTTCGGTATCTAACTGCTCTACCTGTTCCTCCTGCGTAGGCTGGACAACACCTCTCGGCTTCGCACATCCGGCTAATAAAACCATCGCTGACGCTGCTATAATCAATAATCTAAAAAAACTCCCCATCACTAAGTCCTCCTTTTTACGGTTCGACAACAAAAACCTTGTCCCTTATTTTACTAACACCCTTTGTATGTTTTGCTGTATCGAATGCCTTGCCTTTATCTTTCGTGCTTGATACTGTTCCCTTTAGCGTGACTTCAAGGCCTTCGTTGACCTCTGCGGTGACTTTTGTAAGGCCGATGCCCTTGAGGGCCTTGTTGATAGTCGCTTCAAGCGTATGCGGGTCAGACGGGGGCGATACAACCGCCTGAGGTGGCAGTTGCTTCTGTATTGGCTCAGCCGTTGGGTTAGGAGTTGGGTTAGGAGTTAACGGCGGTTGAGCCGAAGGCTGGGACGACGGGGTGGGGGCAGGCGTGGGAGCGGCGGCAGTGGCTTCGGGCGACGGAGGGGGAGTTGCCGGATGTGCCATTGCTGACAGTGCCTTAAGCGCGGCAGGGGGCTGGGCAGTAGAGGCATCCACATGGAGGTTATCCCTAATGTCTTTCACGTCCTTGTTTGCCTTCACGATGGACAGCACCTTGTTCCTGTCATACTCACTGGGCACCGTCCCTATTATGGATGCCGCAAGGGCGGTGTTAACGCTTACCACAACGCCGGGAAACCCCTGGCTATTCAATGAATTGTTGATTGTCTTTTCAAGTTCTTCAGGTTTTGGAACCACCTGTGAGACGACTATGTTATTTTCCACCTTGATTATTTTCGGAATTTTTTTGACAATAAGCTCTGCGAATGTCTTTTCGTGCATATCCTTCGCCGTGCCGGTTAACTTAGCCGTTTTGCTGAGGTCTACCCTCACTGATACCTCCTTCCGCCCTGCGTTTGCCAGGGCGTCGGCGGCCTGTTTCTCAAGCAGGTAGTTCTGAGGCTTGAATATGTGGTATCCCACAACGGCAGACCCCACAAGACAGGCAATGGCTATGAATATCCACATAAAAAACCTCAACACGCCGTGTTTCTTCTTTTTCGTAGCCGTTTCTATTTCCTCCTCAAGCTCATCATCATATTCGCCAGAGATGTCCTCTCTGTCCATCAAATCAAACGAATAGCCATCATTTATACAATACCGCGCGCTGACCGGATTGACCGTACCACAATTCGGGCACGCCTTGGCCCCGACAAAGGGCATAGCCTTCACGCCGCATACGGGGCATTTTGCTGCGTCTTTCGGTATGTTATTTTTGCATCTATAACAAATCATGCGTATTACCTTCGTTATGCAGCACTACTGGAATTTTACAATTTTACCCCGAATATTTACAATTTATTCTTTCGTGTTTTATAAATTTTATTTTTTATCGTCAACAAGGCCGCACGCGGCGACGTACATTAGGGCAATGACGTCAAAAATTGCTCAGGGAGCCCCTGAACATAACAGCAACTGAATGTCCATCACGTTCGTACCAGTTGGGCCGGGCTTAAACAGTCCACCGGCGCGTTCAAAATATGTGTATGAATCGTTGTTTGCCAGATACTCCCGCGCGTCCAGCCCCACTGCCAGGCCTCGTGCAGTCGTAGCGCTATCAACTATCGCACCCGCGGCGTCAGTCGGGCCGTCTGTGCCGTCCGTCCCCGCGCTCAACAGGGTTAACCCCGGCTTCCCTTCGATCTCAACCGCGAATCTGAGGGCGAGTTCCATGTTCCTGCCGCCCCTGCCCGTACCCGTTACCGCGACGGTCGTCTCACCTCCAGAGATTAATAATTTTTCATTCGGCGTAATCTCCCCCGATAACCATTTTGCCGCCGCCTTAACGTCGCCAGCGAGGTTGTCTGTGATAATTGCGGCGTCAAGGCCGAGCTGCCGCGCCCGCGCCAATGCCGCGTTGAGGGCCTGACTGTTGTCGGCGATTATTATATTTTCATTTCCCGGATTAACCGGCCTCCGCGCCGCGCCCTTATTAATAGCTTTGATGACGTTTGGCGATAATTTACTCATCAAACCGTATTTATTTAACACCTCAATAGCCTCGCGGGCACCCGTTGTATTGGCCGTCGTCGGGCCGGAGGCGATTACATCAAGGTGGTTTCCAGTCACGTCTGATATGATAAGCGACAATATTTTCGCCGGATAGGCGAGGGCGGCAAATCCTCCGCCTTTCACCTTTGAGAGCTGTTTTCTGACGGCATTTAATTCATTAATATCGCAGCCTGATTTAAGCAGCGCCTCTGTAATCGCCTGTTTCTCAGCGAGGCTGACCCCGACGGGTGGGCTGACAAACAGCGCCGAGCCCCCGCCCGATATCAGGCACAGGATAAGCGTATCTGCCGCGGCGTCCCTGACGAGTTTTATGATTTCAGCGGTACCCCTGACGCCGTTTTCGTCGGGGACGGGATGACCGGCCTCAAAAATTCTAATCTTACCCGCAATGCTGGCTTCGCTATGGCCATATTTGGTAACGGCAACGCCGCCGGTAATAATATCATCAAGACGCTCAGAGGCCGCAAGCGCCATCCCATAAGCCCCCTTGCCAAACCCCACAACATACAGCCGTCGAAATCTCCCATCAGAATAAACCTGTCGAATATAATCAATATAATTCAAGACACACTGATAAGCAGAACACGCCCCGACCGCGGTGTTATAAATATTGATAAGGCAATCGTTCATTGAGGGTTGGGTTTCTGTATTAAATTGATGTTATCTTGAATCGTCTTCACCTGTGGGTGATCATCGCCAAAAACACCTCGGCTTATTGAAAGCGCCTTTTCGTAATACTCAAGCGCCTTCTTTGATTCCCCCATTTTATACCACGCCGAACCTATATTGTTATAATTAACTGCAACATTTGGATGATTCTCTCCATATACTTTTAAATTAATTTCAAGTGCCTTCTCGTGATACTCAAGCGCCTTCTTTAATTCCCCAATACGATTCCACGCATTCCCTATATTGCTATATCCTGTTGCAACTTCCGGATGATTCTCTCCATATACTTTTAAATATATTTCCAGCGCTTTCTCCAAACACTCAATAGCCTTCTTTGAGTTCCCCATCCCATCCCACACCGACCCTACATTGTTATATGTGCTTGCAATATTTGGATGATTTGCCCCATATACTTTTAAAGCTATTTTCAGCGCCTTTTCGTAATACTCTATCGCCTTTTTTGATTCCCCAATGTTTATCCATGCCAATCCTATATTGTTATAGTCTTCCGCAACGGACTGATGTTCCTCCCCGTACATATCTACATCAATTTTAAGCG
>JADFXO010000036.1 GCA_015233485.1 Nitrospirota bacterium | reverse complement strand
AATATTTACACCATTTCATCGGCTACAAAAATTTTTTCTAAAATCCTTGAAATTCATATTTTCCCTCAAATACTCCAATTTGCTGACAGTATTGGATATAAGTTAATTCTCGCTGAAAAGCAAAATTGGTATCCTGACTTGACTTTTGTAAACAAAAAAAATGAAGAAGTAAAGTTTGCTCTTGATATCAAAACCACTTTTAGACGGAATGATAAGACGGCTGGTTTTACACTTGGAAGTCATGGCGGTTATTTCAAAGAGAGAGACAAAGATAAAAATATTCAATTTCCATATAATCAATATACTGGTCATTACTGTTTGGGCATTATATATACGAGAACTGACGTAAGTGAAGACCTTTCTGAAACAGAAATTTATCAAGTTCAAGAGCTTCAAGAAGAGTATGAAACTCCGAATAAAAAGGTTGGAGAACGAGAAGTAACGACAGTAAAAAATCTAAAATCTATTACCTCTGAAATAAAGGACTTTGATTTTTTTGCAGCAGAAAAATGGAAAATAGCAAGCGATAAACAAGGTTCTGGAAATACTGCAAACATTGGTTCTGCGATTGACATTGCTGACCTTAAAAATGAGAATGGCATATTTAGTTTACTTGGGGAGGAATGGTTTGATGAGTATTGGATTAATCATGATTCTGCGACAATGGTTAAGGATGGAAAACCTGTAAAAATTACAACATTAAAAGATTTCTTAGAGTTTAAAGGGAAAACTGAGTTGTGGGACAAAATAGTTGCTAAATCTTCTAATAAGAAAGCAAAATGAGAGTAGTAGTCCCAACAATAAAAAGTCAAGGCATCAAAACCAAGCTAGTCCCTTGGATTATGGATGTTGCTCCTAAAGTGAAAGGGAATTGGATAGAGCCATTTTTAGGAACAGGTGTAGTTGCATTTAATTCTGGCTATAAAAAAGCAATACTAAACGATACAAATCCTCATATAATAAATTTCTACAAGGGCGTTCAGCAAAAAAAAATTGCCGCTTCTTTAATGAAACAATATCTAGAACAAGAAGGTGAAATTTTAAGTAAAGCTGACAATAATGGATATGAACATTATCTAAAGGTTAGAACCCGTTTTAATAGTGGAGAGTTTTCACCTTATGATTTTATTTTCTTATCTCGTGCTGGATTTAACGGAATGATGAGATTTGGAAGTAAAGGGAATTGGAATATTCCTTTCTGCAAAAAGCCTGACAGATTTGCCCAGGCATATATTACCAAAATAACAAATCAGGTTTCCACAGTTTCAAAGATTATACAACCTGAGCCAGATTGGATATTTTACAATCGCTCATTTGCTGATATAATTCCGTTAGGGACAGAGAACGATATTATTTATTGTGACCCACCTTATTATGGTAGACACGTTGATTATTATAATGGCTGGACAGAGAAGGATGAAGAACTTTTATTTGATTTATTAAGTCAAACAAAAGCAAAATTTATTCTTTCAACATGGCACCATAATGATTGGAGAGACAATGAAATGATTAATAAGTTTTGGAGCAAATTTAATATTATTACTAAAGACCATTTTTACCATAACGGAGGCAATGTTGAAAACAGGAGAACTGTTGTTGAAGCTCTCGTTTGTAATTTTGATACCGATAGTTTTTCGCAACACAATCACGGATCAAAAGAAAAAATTGTAGAAAAACAATTAGAATTTCATCTTGAGTTTTAAAAAAACACTGGGCATAACACGCGCTCATAAGCAATGGCGGGGTTTATACGGTTATTTAGCTTTCAATCCCGCATCAAGTTTTGGTGCAGTTTGATAGTGAAGCGCTCCGCAACCCGCCACATGCTCATAGCGCAAACCGTTAAGCCCAGTTATTCTTTGGAAGAAGTAAGATTATTACTTGAAGAACAAAAGAAGAGAATGTGCTTTTCACTTGGGTTGAGCAGTAGGACATTTCATTATCCTTCGCAATATGATGACATTGTAGAATGGATGATGCGTTGCCCATTGGTTGTATAATTGGGTTTAACTATTTTATAACAACACATGATAGACTAACAAATTGACACACAATAACTAACTCTATAATAATTGACCCAAAATCACAAATTAAAATCAATTCATTATAAAAATATTTTGATTAAATACTTGACATTATTAATTTTTTATTTATATTTGCATATTATTAATCTTTAACCTAAAAATATATGGGACTAAGCAATTCAAATCGTGTCGAAAAGACCTTTTTAACAATCAGTTATGGAAGGGTTCGTCAAAGAAACAAGGATGGAAAACAAATAACTGAATCAACACCCGGAGCGGTAAAAAGAATGTCAAAATCGGGGTTGGAGACATGGGCATTAGAGTATGATGAGATTTCTGGGATTGTAGTAGGATTATTTTACAAAGAAGCGGACGGAGATTATTCAGCCTCGTATGAGCTTTTATTAAAGGATGGCCCGGATCTATTTCATCTCTCACTAAAGGATGACGATAGCATAACATTCTCAATCATTGAGACGCTAATAAATGTTGACAAAAATAAGGAGGTATCTATTCGTCCGTATGATTACGAAAAAGATGGAAAGAGAAAACGAGGCGTTAATATTAAGCAAGGCGAAAGCAGAGTTCCTTCTGATTTACGTGAGTATAATGACGGCAAATGGTCATACAAAAACGGGTATCCTGTTCCTGAAAAAGATACTTTTAGTAATGATAAAAAGAGAAAGCTGTATTCTGCTAACGTGTCAATATTCATGAAAGAGTATTTCGACTTCAAATTAGATGGATTGTTTAAGTCTGAGCAACAAAAGCCGGAACCAGCATCTCATGAAGTATCAGATTTACCATTCTAGTGACTCCAGAACAGCAGAAATTCTTTAATTGGTTTGAGGGGAAGATATTTCCCCCCGAGCCGATTGTTATAAGATATAAAGAAAAGGGAATAACCGGTAAAATAGAAGACAGAACGCTTAAAATAAATAACCAAGCCATATTTGTAAAAACTCATATCTCATATATTAAGGTGTGTCTCGAACGAAATATGAAACGGTGGCTGTGGGAAGCGGCTCTGGATAGATTAAATCATTATAAAA
This sequence comes from Nitrospirota bacterium, assembly GCA_015233485.1. GTDB lineage: Bacteria > Nitrospirota > Thermodesulfovibrionia > Thermodesulfovibrionales > Magnetobacteriaceae > Magnetominusculus. The sequence goes on along the minus strand of JADFXO010000036.1, from coordinate 16,954 downwards.
TTCACAAATCATGCTAAATAAACATTATCTAAAAGAAATGGAGGCTTCGATATTATATCTCGACGCCTCAAACAAAGCCCATAACTTGGGATATAACGGATGTGCAAAATACTTTTTGGAAATGTCCAAAGAAGAGTCTCATCACGCAAGAAAAGTTGTTAAATTCATCAACAAGAGAGGACGCATCCTTGAACAGCCGGAAATAAAATTTACCATCGAAGGCGAGGAGTTAGCTGATATTTTCAGTAATATCATGGACTTAGAGATAGAGGTTATGGCAAATTTAGTCGCCTTATCAAAGACGTCTATCGACTCGGGGGATGAGGCTGCCGAAAGTTTCCTTGATGAAATGATAAAGGAACAAATCGATGGAGTTGATGAAGCGACTATTAATTACAAAAAATGCCTAATAGCTAAAGAAAATGGAGACCTTCTTGGATTCGACGAATACATCAAACAGCTTGCTTAATAAAATCAAATCCGTACTTGAAAAAGAGAATAATTCAGAGTATGATGATTTGTACGTAGTCACAGACCCCGAGTATCTTATTTCTGTTGGATTTAAAACTATCGATGGTTCGGGCGAGAAATGTTCGGGGACTGTGTTATGCATAGAAAATGAAGTCATACCCATGGCTATCTCAGAAACAACAGCTAAGAATATAGCTATAAACTTTGACGCCTATATAATAGGCATGGATAGCAAGAAAAAGATAGAATGGTTATCATGCACCTTGAGTGATTGGTTGTTCAAAAAAGCTATTCAACTTAGAAATGAGTCCGAAATAGATTTTCGTAAAAATATCTCCTATAGAGAAACTATTTGCAAATAATAAAATATTATGAAAGAAGAAAATGGAAATCTAATCACAAGAGCGGTAAAAAAAAATCGCTCTGAGCTTATAACGCAGCATCCTGAATTTGATGCAAGTAAGTTGAAAGATTATGGTTGTGGTATTGCTAATGCTCTTGAATTTACAGCTTGTGTAGGGTTGCGGTGTACTGAAGATAAGTGTCCATTTTCTTGTGGGGAAGATGTGACGGTCAAATCAATGCGCAAGTGGCTTAAACTCGATGAATCTACCGTACAAACAAGTGCTTCTTGTAAAGAATTGTCAAAACAACAATCTGTTAAGCGACTTACTGACGAAGAAATTATTGCTGAACGCGCTAAGTTCCCAATAGTTGAGGTAAGTGATAATGGTCGGAATTGGAATAAAGCATACCTCATATTGCAGTGTATTGGTAGATGCCTTGCAACCACGCAATTAGTAAGCTTTGAGAACGGATGTTGTTATAGTGGTTTCTATGCTTTTTGGCGACCTGTACAAGAAAAACAATATATTCCATTTACCACTCATACTGAGATAGATTTATCATGGAAAGTAAAAGGTAGCTCAAATTTTGAGTTATCATGGATGTTGGGAACAGGGGGAATTGTATATGGAGACCCTGAGGACTTAGTTTACATAACGTTTAAAGAAGCATTTGGGTTAAAACGCAGCTCTGACGGTATAATCTGGTTGCCATTCGGAAAGGAGTCATTATGAAAAAAAATAAAGACCCCTACACGAGTCGATTCAAAATAGACTTTTTTGAGTTTAGCTTCTTGGTGGAATCCTGCATCCCCCAAGTTCCCATAGCACGAACTATGTTCTGGCAAAGGGTTATTAATGAACACTACCACGAATTAACCATGAACGAAAGAGCGAGACTGTTCGATTGGATACAGTGCAATTACTCTTTTAAGCAAGGAATGGAAGAGAAGGTAGAAGATGTAGTTTGGTTCTACGATAGATTCAACCCAGACAATCAATACAAAGTGACGTATGAGTTTGACGGAGAAACTGAAAGTGTTGATTGCTTCAAGCATTGTAATAATAAAGGAGTTGAACACTACTACACGCAAATGAACAGATTTGTGGCCGATGAGTATATCGTTAAAATTGAAAAGCTGTCATAACGATTTCCGTTATGAGTAGTGGCGGTATTGGAACTACTCACTATCAAAATACAATAAATGACAATAGAATGACTGACTTACAAAATAGCACTACACCCCCGCTTGCGTATAGCGAGTGTTATGCACTGGCATATTTAACCGATATTCCACAAGATGTAGAAAAATATGGATTTTGCAAAACATTAGCAGTAAGACGGGAAGTAATACATATTAAACATATTTTTACTGAGGTATTTGTAAGAAAAACCATTGATATTCAAAAATATTTGGATGAAATAGGTTGGAGTTTATTTGATTATATGAAATATATGACAAATAGATTGAGAAAGGTGCATTATTTTAGTAGAGAGTATATTAATAATATTAATGAAATAGTAAAAGCAGACAGGGATAGATTTTTTTTTCCAACAATACAACTTTATAATGGATTGAATTGTGTTATTGCTTTGGATTTTGATGGTGTTGTTACCGAAAGTTCATTTTATGAATTATATAAACTTTGCATTGATAGATGTAAAACAGAAATATGTTCTGCAAACCCAGAAATAAAAAGTAGTTGGTTTGAAGTTAGAAATTTAGCATTACCAAATAAGATAAACTCATGCAAAGGGAAAATAAAGAAAATATCTAAACTTATTGAATTAAATCAAAAGAATGACTGTGTATTTTATATTGACAACGAAAAAGAATATTTAGAATTTGCTTGGTTATTTGGTATTCAAACATATATTTATGAAAATAAGCAAATTAAATATTTTTCACTCAAATCGAAGTGATGCCGTTTCTTTGCTTGTGCATAACATTTAGTGTATGAGTATGTGTTGCCACGATGTAGGTGAAGCCCTGATGAGTGTACATCAATTGGGTGACGAAGAACTGCGAGGACATGGAATACTCGCTCAATGGGAAGAGCGTTGGTTGGCAATACTACTCATACACTTTTTAGCAAACGGCTTTTGTAATAACTTAAAAATAGAAATAAAATGACAATACAAGAACTCAAATCAAACACATCGGATGCAGTAAGAGCCAGAACCTTAATAACAGCTATTCTAGCGCTTTCTGATACCCAAACAGCATTTATCTCTGACTTAGGTGCCCTGTGTCCTGAAATGCAGCTAAATGGCTTGAAAAGAATGAATGACGACCACTCATCAATACTTCGATCCCTAACCAATTCTGTGGGTGTTGAGAAATCTGGTGAAATAGGAAACAATTTCGAGCCACTTCATAAAATAGTCTATAAGTTTGCAAAAGATATGACAAAGTAATATTTTTGCCTTATGATTGAAATTAAAAAAGCTACGATACAACACTCAAAGGAGTGTACTCGTGAAGGATTAAGAGATACGCCTCACTTCAAGTATGAAACATCAAATATTTCTATGCTCTGTGAAAATAGGGCTAGTGTTGAGGTAATGCGTAAACAATACGCCTACTGTGATGATGTTAAGGTGTTTTTGGTGCTATATGAGAAGCCGGAAAAGATTACATCGGCTGAAGCATACATGTGTTTGCACAATAAGGGAAGGGTTAGAAAGATAACTTGGCCAGAAAGCAAGTTCTTATTTGTACCCAAAGACTATCATAACATAAAAATGCTGGACAAACCAATATACTTATCAGATAACGGGAAGGAGTCTCTCTATGCCTTTGTGGTAAATGAAAGTGAGTATGTGGTTGCCTAGACCTAATATATAGTATTAACGTTTTGCAGGTAACCGCATGTAGCGGAATTTGAAACACTTAATTATCAATACTTATTTTTATGAATATCGAAAAGTACACGCAAATATATTCCGAAGATTTAAGGATTAAAAACTACGGTAAGAATAATTCAAGGAAAATTAAGGTTTGCGCTAAGTGCAATAAGTTAGCCACAACATTTTACTCGGGAGCTGACCTTTGCGACATGCACTACCGATTAGCATGGGAAAATGACTGCTTAAACTATTGGACATGATAGTTTACATAGCCTCTCCCTACAGCTCAAACCCAGAAGAAGGCGTTGAAAAACAAATCGACGCCTTTAATTCTTTGATGACTTTGCACACACCCATAGCTCCACTTCTATTTCACTACGTGGATAAGAAATATCCTCATCATTATGAGGAGTGGATGGAGATATGTTTCCAATACATTAAATTGTGTGATGTGGTATTAAGGCTTCCGGGTTATTCTCCAGGAGCCGATAGGGAGATTAATTTTGCAAGGTCTCTGGGAAAAGAAATCGTCTATGATGTTAATCTCCTTTCTTAAGAGCCTCTTTGTTTTGCTTCACGCCCTCTTTTACATCTTCATTATATCTTGCTGCTTCTCTGAATAATGGTGAGGTATAGCTATTGTAATCTGTCAGATAATCATCAATTATTGAATTACCGGTAGGGTATGTTTGGTTATCGGTGTAGCATGCCTTCAGTAGATTGTATATTCTCTTTATTGCAAAATTAGCCTGCGGAATAGTTATCTCGGAAGCCTTGCTCCAATCCATCTTTTTATTATAATCTAAGCCTGATGATCTGACGTATCCTTTGAGAAAATACTCGCACACATCGGACACTACATTATCATTGTCTTCATCCTGACTCATCTTGTAAGCTATTCCCATCAATACAGCTCCGGACATGAATCTCATAAATGATTTAAGTCGTGCTGCATGCCCCTCTGTGAAGTTTCCATCTGGTTTGATAAGTGATTCAAATCCAAATCCGGTTATATTTTTAGACAAAACACCACCGGTCATTCTTAAGCTTAAATCTCCAAATAATAAAAGTGTCTTTTGGGTGTTGTTGAGCCCGAGGCTTTTGTTGTCATAGAACTTTTGAAACCCTGTCCTTACAGAAGCTTGTGTTTTTCCATCCGAACGAGACACATCGCCACCAACTGCATATTGTAGAGTATTAACCATAAAATGCTTTAGTGCCATAATACATGCATAAGCCTCGTTATTGTCCATCGATGTAGGGTCAGCACCCTTATCGTAAGAGGCATGTATGTCATTATTGGAGCGATGTATTTGGGAGAAGTAAGAACCAAGTGTTCCATCCCTCATGACCGGATTACCATTCAAGTCTGTTAGATTTCCGGGTATCTTGAATCCATTCTCTTTTATCGCATTATACAGGCTTCTCTCTTTTCCATTCTGCTTTATCTTGATACCCTCCATTGCTGCGACGCTGGAGAAGGATTGCAGGTATTTTTCCTTTACACTCTGAAAACCCATGGGTGTCAGATTTTGAACAAACTTATTGTCTATGTTTAACTCTGGATTGTATGTATGCATGAGACCTGAGTTTTCAAGAAAATCTATCAACTTTCTGCCCGTTCCCGTTATTGATTTGCCGGATATTAAGTATAAAGAAGTATCCAACATTTCGACAGTGGCTCCCATAAGGCTTTTTTCATTAACAATACCGCCCTCCGCAGCTATTGAATGCATCTTAGCTATCCGAGCTAGGATATCGAACCCTATAGTCTTAATTCCATATCCAAGCGCACGCAACCTAAGCATATAATTAGCTTTATTTACCAATCCCGACAGGGTGGCGTACTGTCTTCTGCTTTCTATGTACTCGTTTAGTCTTCTCTGAGCCCCCTCGTCACCTGTTTTTTTAATTAATTTAGAAAACTCCTTTTGGAATACCTTAACATCTTGGGGCAGCGTTGTCCCCGACGCTTTCGTTGCGCCAAAAAATATACCAAGAGCGGAAGTTCCGTATTTTAGCTGTATGTCATTCTTTGTGTTTCTTTGAAAATATTTATCAAAATGAGCATCTATAGTTTTCTTCGCAGCGTCACTCATAGGTTTCTCACCTTTTGCGTCAACCTCTTTCGCCGTGCCCAAGAAGTATCTTCCCAGCCTTTGCTGCCAAGAAGCTATGGCCCTCTCATTTGCTGATATGGATAAGTCGGACATGTGCTCAAATAACTTACCTAAATCATGCGTTCCTAACCTAGAATGCTCATCCATAACGTCGAGAAGCATCTTATCCTTCTCTTCCATGGTCGGCTTTCTGCCGTTTTTAGAAACAAATTCAAGAACCTTTTTCTCAAGCATGATATCTGGAGGATTTGTTTCGGAATGGATTCTTACGTCAGTATCACCCCTTCGTCCTCCGGCAAATTCATCGGTTCGTAAGTTGGTGTACAGTCTTTTATTCATCTTATCCCAAACCTTACCCACCTTCATGCCTCCCATTAAAGTAAAGAAACCCTCTTCATCGAGGTGGTGCGCTAGACCTATCTCATTTAGGACACCTCCCTTATAGGCATTGTACTTATGAAATAATTCTGCTTGATTTTTAAAGGCATCATAAACCGCCTTAGTCTTTGGGTCGGAAATTATCTTTTCATAATCGCTTTCAAACATCTTCCTATCCTTGGGAATAAGCTGGGTGTATTTTAAGTTTATCTTACCCACCGACTCGCCATTAAATATTGATTCAGGGTGATTGTTGTTCATAAAAGTTGAATACGCCTCACCGGTATATTCAACCTTTTTAATTCCTTCCGCAGCTACATCCATAGCCATCTGATAAGCAATCATCTTGTTTGTCGATTCATTCTGATGTTCGTCAAAATGTTTTCCGAGGTGATTTCTTAATCTCTCGTCATCAAATAATTGATAATCCGCTATCTTTTTTAATTCAGAAACAAACTCTGAATTAATCTTCTCCACATACTTCTCTTTCTCACCATAAGGCATCATGAACACATTTGAATATTTTTTTTCATACTCATCTTGCAGGTTCTGAATCTTTAGGTGCCATTCATGCTTGAAGTTGTCAATTAGATTATTGGTGTATTTCCCATCTTGCTTTTGAAAGAAGATGTCGTGGTCTTTTATTTTTTTAATGAGACTTTTAAATTCTTCCTTTGCTTTAGCCTGATATGTTTTTGTTTTATTATAGGTCTCATTAGCCTTATCAGCCACATATTGAGCCGCCTTATTATTAATCTTGTCTATAGACTGAGCTCTATTAAGAATGGTTCTTTCCGTAATCAGGTTATCCGTGCTGCGTATTTTATAGCCTTCGTTGTCATAGGCATCCGCGAACACACCCTTATCAAACAACTCCTTTAACACATCCTGATGAATCGATTTGGCATCTGCATTTGCCTGATTTATTTCTCTGTGCAGCGGATCATGCGGAGATACAACATACTCCATCATAGCCTTTGTTGTTCTGGCCAAATCCTGCCAATCATCGAGAGTGCAATATGTTGTCTTTTCTCTTAGAAATTCTAGCTTATTTTTAAATGTTGATATTATGTTGGTCAAGTCTTCAGGTCTCGATGGATAAAATACCTTTGAGGCGTCTTGTATTTCTTTTTCAAGATACAGTCTACTAGCCTCCCAATCGCTATCCTTGTGATCCATGTTCCATAGCGCTGTTAACCTCTCGTCAAGACGAGATACACGCCCCTCATCTTTAACCACAGCAGCGCCTCTATAGGGAATAATATCTCTTTCGTTCGGGATCCTAAATCCATTATCAACAAACTGCTTTAAGGCAAAATCCTTATTCCCTACCTTTTTCTCAAAAATATCATACCCTTGGGTTTCGTTTTGCTTACATCCCATATTAACAATCTTTTAATACATCCATCATTTGTTTTGTGTATACGTCAAGCTCGTTATATTTTTGACGTTTAACCTCAAACACTTTAATATCCTTACCATCCTGAACAGCATAATACCTATACGTATTGCCTTCAGAGTATCCGGCGTCAAAGTTTGCCTGAGCAAGGAAGTTAACCACATCTGCATAATTATCAGACTTAATGACTATCTGTCCCTGCTTTATTTCTGCATTCTTATCCAAGCCGATAAGAAAATTACTTACACTTTCGAAATTCTGTTCACGAGTCTTTGCATGGCTCAGTGCCGACATATCGGTTCCTAGCCCAACGATATCTGCTACGTCATAAATTCTCATTAAAACATCAGCTATCAGCGGATCCCTACCCAGCGCATCTTCGGCACGAGTAAGGTTTTCCATAACTAACTCCTTGAATGATTCAGAACGACCGGCTTTATCGGTAATTTCCTTTCTGAAATCAGCATTGGAGGCCAAATAAGCAAAAAACTCTTTTGGATCGGTGTATGGTATCAATTCAGGATTTACAACATCCTTATCGCCTCTTTTTATAGATTCTATGGTTTCAGACAGCTTGTCTTCATCTACGCCGATTAATGACTTAATCTGCTCAAATCTTTCGTTTAATCGATGCTTATCAACTAATCCTTTTATTTGCTCAGAATTATCAGCTGTCTCAAAGTAGGCATTAATAGCCGCATGGGTTAATTCATGTATAATAGCTTCCGACGGGTTATCTTGTACTTTTGACATATTTATCGTCATGGTTCCATTTTTATACTCAGCGATATTTGGTATATCACTAAATCTAACGTCCACGTTTGCAAATTTACCAATTTCTGACAATCTACCAACATATTCTCTCTCAAAATCAGATAGATGTTTAGAGCTTTTCATATTATTCAAGACATCAGATAGCTTAGCCCCATCTTTAAGTCCAAATTCCTTAGAAATAGTTTCTTTAGAGATAACTGTATATGAAGGATTTGACTCTGTAGAAATATATCCATCCCTGCCTTCCAGTTTCTCAAGAACACCTTTATTGTTTTTATACGACTCATTGCCGTATTTAACATAATCACCATATTTGAATAATCCGGACTCCTTAATAACAGGTTTTCCGTCCTTCATGTAGGTGTCGATGCTGCAATCTTTTAGTATTTCAGGATGGAAGTATGCAACATCCTCTTCAAGTGACTTATAGGAACTGTTTGATTGATAATCATTCTCAGCTATTGTAGAATAAAAGTCCAGCATACGGTTGTTGTTTTCTTTTATCTCTCTTGGAATATATGCGAATAGGGACTTGTTGCTTCTGGTTTCTCCATGAGTTAGAGCAAAATCTATTATGTCGGAAGCATACTTCTTGATGTGTTTTTGCATTTCGAGATTAAAATTCAAGTCTATACCCTTATTTACAACAAGACCCTTAAACTGATTTCCGTCATACTCAGCAGTTACATGTCGCCAAAAATAATCATCACTTAGCTTATTTTCACCATACAGCTTCTCAAGAGCTGCGCTGGAGTTTTCCCTTAAATCATCAAACCCGCTAATAGATAATCTAATCATGTTTTCATATAAGGCATTGTCTAGATGCCTACCCAGCTGTTCTCCTGAGCAGATAGTATAATTACTCATCCTGTCAAGAGCCTCATCTGCGTTATATATATTACTATATCTGGACATGAGACTACTTGATAACTCAACACCATAATGATAGTCTTGAGATATTACTGAGTTTTCAAAAGCCTCCTTAACGCCCTTATACCTAAATTCTAAATTTTGCCACTCCTTTTTCATTCGCTCAATACGCACGGGATCTGATCCCGCTCCGTTTGATGCTATATTCATAAATTTATGAAGATTTTCCAATTCAGAACCCAGCCTAAAGGCATTATACCAATTATCGGATATTTTAGAATTAGGGTATTCTTTTTTCGCAGCCTCCACAGCCTTAGATTCCGAAAGACCTTCTTTTATTTTTTCATTTATAAACCTAACCTCTTTTGAGTTTAAAAACCCCAACATATCCTTAATGGGAAGATGCTCTCCTTCTGAATTAGGATAGCATAAATATTCTATAACTTTAAAATTAGGCTCTTGAAGCCCCAATCCATCGACACCTTTCGACGCGGCATCCAAGCATGAAGATAGGTTGTCGCTCAGCCTTTTTATTACATTATCTTCTCCTGTTGACTTACCCAATCTTCCATCACCCCTCCAGTCGCCAATCTCTACCGATTTTTTAAGATTTATCTCAATACCCGAACCGGCATCATTTAAAATACTGGCGGTAGATAGAGCGTTAGCAAACATTGGAATACCATTCCCCACATCGGTATTGTTCGCAATCTTACTTTCCTCGTAAGCTGGCCCGAGGAAATTGTTGTATGAGCCATCTTTATATTTCTTACCGGCATTTATAAGAGAGCTATTATCAATAGATTGAATGTCTGAATGACTATTATGCACATCCTGAAAAAGACCTACTATATCATTCTTTCCCTTTAAAATAGGGTCGAAAGATTTCAACCATTGATCCATAGCATACGATCCCGCCGCACGAGAGGTTCCAATAGGATTCTTTTGCATTCCTTTTTCAATAGCCTCAAAAGACATATATTTTTCAGACTTCCCACCAATTTTCAACGCCTCCGATTCTTCGAATTGAGCAAGACCTTCCTTGGTTTCAATATAATCAATCAGCCTGCCGACACTATCCTTAAATTCAGACATTTCATCATTTTCGGGCACATAGTCTCTGTATATTCTCTTTAGGGTGTCGAAATCATATCCCGACTCTTCATATTTAGAAAGAACATCTTTTATGTGTGAGCGAATCCTTTCTGCCTCCTCCCTATGTCCCTCGGCTAATTCTTGATTTTCCTGTATTTTTTCATACTTATTGTATAATTCAGATATAGGGTCTCCGTATTTTGCTATATTAATTATCTTCTCATCAACCCACGCAGGTTTTGTTCTTGAGCCAGCCTCAATGAGCTTATTTCCGTCTACGCACATCTCTTTTCGATGGGTGTATGACATATCTCCATCCTTATTGGATCCGGTTCTTTTTTCTATATCAGGATGTAGATAAATCTTTTTCGAGTCAGATTCGTCAAATGCAACAACTTTCAACGCGACAGACATAGCATTCGATTGATTTGGATTTCGGTTGTAGGTGTATGTTGGTGGATTCTTTTTTAATTCCTCTAATAATTTATCCCTCTTTTCTTTCGGAAGATCAGACAGGTATTTAGGCATTGGCACAATACACTCATCCTTAGCCATTTCAAAGCCAGGTTCTTTAAGCAGCGTAAATCCACCATTTATCTTACCTAAAACACTAGAGGATACCTCATACAGCGTATTTCCAGGCATCTCCCATTTCATTACGGTGTTGGGAATAATGCTGGAAATAATGCTTTGAATGCCATACGGATTTTCGGCAAATGGTATTGTTCTTAAATCTCCATTAGCAATAAAATCAAGGGTTCTGTTGTCATATTGATAACTAATACCCATATTCAATAGCTTATTTCTAAATTTGTCCTGGTCAACAACCTTTATATCTCCATCAACCTTAACTAGTCCATAAGATTTCAATGTTTTATTAAGATACATCTCATTAAGATTAGAAACCATGTCCCTAAGCATCTTATGCCCCTCAGCAGCAGTAGTCTTTACCGCTTTCCCACCGCCAGTATATACAAATTCTTTTATGTTATTAAACTTATTTTTATATGACTGAGTTATCTTGGGTGTAGTTTCTTTATCTCTGGGCGATTCCTGCTGAACCCCACCAATGTTGATGGTTTGTATTTTGTCCGGCGACACGTTGCGAGCAAATCCGTCATCAGTTTTTATATTATAAAATTCACCTTGATGCATTTTGGCTGCACTCTTAGGAATTATTCTGCCAATATTACAGGTGCCCATAAGCTCCATAAGATGCTCAAGATGTGTACCCTGCGCGTTCTTGGGATTTATCACGTAAGATAATGACTTAATATAATTTTCATTAAATGTCATCTCTTTTATTGGCTCCCAATTTAACTTATTGTATTCAGCCAAAATATTCGTACCATTTATTCTATCATAATCACTAAGACCGCTTATTAATGACTCATAACTCCACTTCCTCCCCTCGGTAAGATTAGATATTTCTTTTGCTAGAACATTCGATACCTTGCTTTGGTTTTGAAGAACCCTCGCTGCCTCAGCTATACTTATCAACTGCTGACCATCAGCATCGTAGTCGTGAACAAACAGTGCTCTAGACTGGCTATTGCAAGAGGCTTTATCTGTTGGACTAGACACACCCTTATATCTCTTTTCTAGAGATTTGAATGTAGAATTAAATATGTCAGATACTCTTGAAAAGAATGTCGATGGGTCTTTTTTGGACTGAACCTTAGCAACAGCCACGTCATCCTGTATGCTCTTAGGTTCGTATGAGCTTAATTCAGGATATATAAATCCATGTTTTTCGTAATTAAACAACATTTTACGAAGGGTGTAGTCCTCAGACATGGTATCTAAAGTATACTCCTTCCTGGGGATTTTACTCCAGACAGGACTTATCAATTCTTTTGTAGACTTAACCTCGGCATCTATCCGCTTGTTAAAATATTCGAATATGACGTCTTTTATTTTAGATTTTAAAACATCTCTATTAACATTCTTGGTGTCGGCATTCAACACATCTATTAAAGATGACTTATCTATGGATGCAGCATTCAGCTCAGGCATTGAAAGTATTGAAGACTGCTTTCCATCTAAAATATTATCAACCTCTGAGTTTATCATCCTATCATATAAAACATCTCTGCTTATATCTGCTCTACCACCTGCCTTAAGATACATAAAAGATGTGTTGTCCGGGTTGAATGACAAAACATGAATCTCATCTTTGGTATGATACATCAATCTTAAATTGCATATCATACGCTCCGTAGGTGTCATTTCGTGATATGCCTTATCCACCCCAGACATAGGTCGGGGCGATAAATACCCGGCCTCTAAACCGCCTATTGTTGACGGAGTAAATCTATTTCTGATAAATGGTATCTTGGAATTAAATCCCTCCCTAACCTTAGACAATACGTAGTTAAACTTAGCCCTATTAGAATAAGACTTACCTCCGATATAAGCTGTTGGATCATTATAAATACTTGTTTGCTTTTTTATCGCTCCGACCAAATCCTTAAATTTGCCATCATTGACAAGGTTATCTGCATTTCCGGTTTCAGCAAAAGTGCGTATAGCGGGAAGCGCTGCTTTTAATTGCTTTTGGACTATACTTATATTGGGAACCTCAATACCCAATATTTTAAGCAAATTGCTGTATGATACATTTTTAGCATTAATATGTTTTAATAATTCTTCTTTATCAAAAATATTCAACCTATTGACTATATTTTTATATATATCCGATATGGTGCTTGACGCATGATACAAACCTTTATCGCTAGTGGCCAAAAAATGAGACGGAGCTGTGACTTTTGAAAGTATCAGATTTTTATTTTCTGATTTTTGAATATTTGCTGCCAAATCAGAAGCCCATGACGTATTCAGCCCATGCAAAACGGAGATAACATCTTCTATTCCTTTTATATCGTAATCCTGTAGCGCACCAAATAAAAGATTCTGAACAACATACGGATCCATAACATCTTTTACACTACTAATACTATAATCGTGCGACCTATCAGGAATTAATAAATCCGGCAATAGTTTTGCAATAAATGACGGTCTACCCTCCAAAGAATGAGTATTGTAGGCGTTCCCATCGACAGACCCCCATGACAATAATTTACCCTCAACCTGAGTTAATATATTATGCCACTGGTCAATTATGTTTTTATGAGTAGATAATTCCGGATTAAGTGATTCGTAAATGCTTTTTAATACATCGGCCTTCGATTCTTCTCCTGTGAATATTTTAGCGGCTATGCTTGTAGCCAGTTTAGCTTGAGATGGCGCATCGATGCCGCTTTTATAAAAACTGTCACGTCTTCGAGGATCGATAAGTGGACTATATTTCCCTATTCCATCTTTAATGCCATAGTATTTTTCTACTGTTTTAAATCTCGATTCAAGAGACTTCAATAAATCATTTTTAGACAGCGCACCCCTGCCGGACATCATTTTTTCTATAACATCGGCCTTGATGTCATCATAGTCTCTATGTAGTGTGTTTGCTAACTCTTGCACAAAGGTATCGAACCTCGCCCCTTTTCCTGTTCCTTTAGTAAACCACCAGCTTTTCAGTTTTGGGTTCTCAGATGTAGACATATCTAACCCATCACCGGATTCAATAGATGCCTTGTCGAATCTAACATGCAATAAGGCTCTGCTTACATCATCCAGCTGAGACATATCCTTAGCCTCATCATAGGCATATTTTATTTCGGACAAACTTATACTTTTGTCGGCAACATCCCAAAGATAATGCTCGTCAAATACTTGATTATTCAAGAAACCTGTGTTTAAATCGACATCTCCGCTATCAACAGCATCTCTAATAGCTTTTATGTCGAATAGCTTTTTTAAACTTTCTGGAATATTTGATGTTTCGTATTGTTTGCCAAAAATCTCTACACAACTCATTATACACAAGGATTAAATTTATTCTCCAAATATCTGCCAAAATCTGCAGACTGCAATAACAATTCTGCTGTTTTTTTATTTCTGCTTAAATCTCCCGATGTGATGTGAAAATCCTTTCCGACAATCTCCCTCAATTCCTTATTATCAAGTATCTGCCTTTCACCTTTTTCAGTCAACCCAACCTCATCTCTGCGAAACCTACTTCCATTATTATCGTCAGTTTCTCCGTGTCTTAGTATGACAACATCCTTACCGTCGATGTTTAGTTTTGTAAATATTCCGGTATCTGCTGTTGGAGCTTGGCCTTTTTCAATAAACTTCTTCTTCATATTCTCAAATCCATCCGGCTCTCCCTCAAACATACCTGACTCGTACGCATAAAGAACGGTATGGTATGATGTGTTGTTTAGAATAAGAACCTCTGTCTCTCCCTTCTTGACACCTGATACGATATTTTTAACCGAACTTACAATTCTGTCTACGGCATCCGAAAACCTTTCCGACCCCGAGTCTTTTATTGTTTTATCTCCATCTTTCATTCCCTTGGCTAATGGCTCGTTAGATACAACATTTCTATCAAATACTTCTTTGTTGTGCCCATCGGCATCAAGACCCTTGGCGTCACCTAATTCAAAAGTATTTAATCCCTTGTTTACGCTCACATCCTTATTAAGAGCCTCTGACTTATGACCACTATCGACAACTTTAACAGTATATCGACTATCCATAAACCCTGAAGGCTCATGCTTCCCACCTTTTTCCTGGTCAATATGTGCGGTTTCGTACTTTAATGGCACCTGACAAACTTTTCCAAGGAAGGCTTTATAATCCATATCTCTATCACCAACTGTTATGCGACCTGCGTTAATAGCGCCAGCACTTATCTGCATCTGAAGATCGTCGAGACTTTTGTCTATAGCTAATCTAAACTTATTGATATCTGATATTTCTTCATGAGTCAGAATTTTACCCCTAGTTTTAACAATAGGCTCCCTTCCTGACATATCTATTTCAATGGGCGACTTACCACCCATTGATTTCTTTTTAGGATCAACCATAATATTTGAATATAGGTTGGGGTTAAATCTACCTCCGTTCATTAACTCAAACATTCCATCAATCAGGGTCTTTCTTAGTGATTTTCCAAATTCGGAATCGTGCTCCTCTATTTTACTCAAAGGAAGCCTGTATACCTCAACATCTACATAACCTGCTGATTCATCTCTTAAATCAACCGGAACTCTTGCATATGCCACGCCCGTTCTTTCTGATCCAACAGATTCGTCATTGGCTTGTATTCTGCTTATGCTGTCAAATGTATTTTGCAATCCGCTATCAACAACCCTCTCTCCTGTTGAATATTCTGTTTTGCCCATCTTGAACAAGAAGTCTATCTTGCCCAACAATGAAGATGGGGTTGGTTTTTGATAATCCTCATCTAATCTTCCTATTCTTCGTATAGCATGATTTACTGCATCTACAACAGCTTTTACAGTTCCGATTGATTTACTTATCTTTTCCCAACTGGTTCCTTCTGTCTTTTTACTTCTAACAGCCTTTTCCGACTGCATAGTACCAATTGTCTCCCCGTTCTGTTTGACAATAATAACACCGTTATGGTTAATTATTTCAACATCACTTCCTAAACTGACACCGCCTAAAACTCTTGCTGAGTTTGTTGTATACGATATAGTGTCGGGCTCGTTTGGGGTTATTAATCTTTCTGATTCAGGAGGCGCTCCCTCTGGCTTATAAGCATTCCTTGATATCGTCCTATCCCCTATCTTTACGCTACTAAGGTCGTCTTTATTAAAATATTCTGGCGTTATACTTGGCTCTATTTGCTCAATTCTACCTGTTTCGGGATTAGCCTTTAACTTATTTTCCAAAAATATAAATCCATCAAGATTTATACCCTCCGAGTTACTTAAAGCAATAGAATATAGGGCAGCTTGCTTCTTGTAGCTTTCTGTCCTAACATCATCCCTTCCTATACCTCTTGTCTTGAAGTCAACCCCGAAAGCACCGTTTGCGCCAACAGCTATGCCGTCCATCGTACCA
Source organism: Nitrospirota bacterium (assembly GCA_015233485.1). Lineage (GTDB taxonomy): Bacteria > Nitrospirota > Thermodesulfovibrionia > Thermodesulfovibrionales > Magnetobacteriaceae > Magnetominusculus. Next base: position 715 of record JADFXO010000036.1, on the reverse strand, counting down.
CCATATCCATTAGGAATGTCGTGAACAAACAGATTTTCATTGGTATATATCCTATATCCCTTGCCAACCTTTTTCTCAAGAATATCATGCATTTGAGATACAACTTTCCTTAAGTCCTGTTTATCGGCACCGTCAAAAGAGGCTTGGTTTCCCTCCCACCATGTATCAAATTTTGAATAAAAATCATCACCCGACTCAACATTGCCCAATACCGACCTTGCTGCGCTGTCGAAAGCGTTTCCGGCTATTAAGTGAGAACGATCTTCTGCGTCGGTCAGATTCTTAACAGCCTTGTCATATTCTTCTTTGTATTCTTTATTTTCATCAAATTTAATTGATTTTGCCCTCTTGATTTGAACAGCAGTACTTGCCATTTTCCTTGCCTGCTCATCTATGCTTTCGGATTTTTTATTTGACTTAAATAAAGCTGTCGCTCTATCTAATTCTATATCCTTAGTGCCATCATTAACAATATACTTATTATTTGTCTTTTGAGGAGCATCCCTATTTACGATTTCATTTATCTTAGCCTCTATATTGTCGGCGGACTTGTCTGCATATTCCGGATTTCTGTAAACACCTGTTTTTTTATCGTCCACCTTTTCTATATTCTCGTCTTTAAAGTCGTCTTCGCTAGGTTTCACAACCGGAATATCATCCTCCTTGCTCATGATGCTTGATATCACATCACGCTCATACCTTTCTCTCTCTTTCT
>JADFXO010000369.1 GCA_015233485.1 Nitrospirota bacterium | reverse complement strand
AAGACGAAGGGGAAAAACCCATGAGCTCGGCCACGATTACGCTGACGATGGTTTTTGCCTTTGTCATGGGCATCGGGATTTTCTTATTTCTGCCTCTGTATCTCACAAAACTCCTTGCGCTGGTGTTTAGGCCCATTGCCGAGAGTTCTTTTCTTTTTAACATAGCAGACGGCGTTTTAAGGGTAGGGTTCTTCGTTGTTTATATCTTTGTGATAAGTCTATGGAAGGACATGAGGAGGATTTTCGAGTATCACGGTGCGGAGCACAAGGTAATTTTTGCCTTTGAGGCAGGGACGGATATGGATATTTCAAGCATAAAAAAATTTGGCACCCACCACCCGCGATGCGGCACGAGTTTTCTCTTTATCGTCATGCTGATGAGTATCCTTGTTTTCTCCATCATACCAAAGACATGGGATTTTTCATGGAAATTTACGTCGAGGATAGTCCTGATACCGCTGATTGCGGGTTGTTCTTATGAGGTGTTAAGATACTCGGCCAGGGACAGCGCCAACGCGGTAATAAAATTTTTGATTCAACCCGGGTTGCTTCTTCAGCGCATCACTACGAAAGACCCCGATGACTCACAGATAGAGGTAGCCCTGCGCGCCCTCGCCGAGGTCGTCCCCGGTTTAAAGCCTGATATGTCTGATATGCCTGATATGGAGAAAAGCGTATGATTGGAAAACTCAACGCCATAGAGGAAAAATATAAAGAGATTACGGCAAAACTCTCAGACCCCGCCGTCTTTTCTTCGCAGAAGGACTACCTCAGGTACTCGAAAGAGAGCTCCGACCTGGAGCCTCTTATTGGCAAAATACAAAGCTACAGAAAGATGCTCGATGCCTTACAGGCCGCAGAGTCGATAATAAAGGATGCCACAGACGAAGAACTTTGTGAGATGGCAAGAGAGGAAATCGACGAGCTTAAGGCCAAAATCCCTGCAATTGAGACAGAGCTGAAGCTGATGCTCGTGCCCAAAGACCCGCGCGACGGGAAAAATGTTGTAATAGAAATCCGTGCCGGCACTGGTGGTGAAGAGGCCGCCCTGTTTGTGACTGACTTGTTTCGTATGTACTCCAAATACGCGGAGCTGAAGAACTGGAAGGTGGAAATAATAGACTCCAACCCCACTGGAATTGGCGGCAACAGAGAGATGACCGCCACTATCTCAGGGCGCGGCGCCTACAGCAAGCTGAAATACGAAAGCGGCGTCCACAGAGTTCAGCGCGTGCCTGTTACTGAGGCGTCAGGAAGAATACACACATCTGCCTCAACCGTGGCCGTGCTGCCAGAGGCCGAGGAGATTGACCTGAAGATAGACGAAAAAGACCTTCGCGTCGATACATTCTGCTCATCAGGCCCCGGCGGACAAGGAGTAAACACCACATATTCGGCCATCAGGATTGTGCATATACCTACGGGACTCACCGTGCAGTGCCAGGACGAACGCTCCCAATTGAAGAACAAGATTCGGGCAATGAAAGTCCTCAGATCAAGACTATACGACATGGAGATAGAAAAACAAGAACGCATGCGCGCCGACTCAAGAAAATCACAAGTAGGCTCCGGCGACAGAAGCGAGCGCATAAGGACATACAATTTCCCTCAAAACAGGGTTACCGACCACAGGATAGGGCTTACCCTGCACAGGCTCACACAGGTGCTGGAGGGCGATATGGAGGAGATCATAGAGACCCTCTCAACACATTTCGAGGCCAAAAAACTACAGGACATATCTGTATAATTCTGCCGTGCGCTTAAAATTATCTGAAACCCCTTAGTCAGTTGTCCTTGAGACCTCGTTACAATAGCTGAAAGCGGGAAAGATAATCGCCTATCCTACGGAGACATTCTACGGCCTTGGTGTAGCCTACGACAACAGCGAAGGGCTGAAGCGGCTGTGTGAGCTAAAAAAAAGGCCCCACGATAAACCCTTTCCACTTATTGTGGCAGATGTTAATATGCTTGGGCTTCTGGCCAGGGCAATTGAGCCTGAGGCGTTGGCCTTAGCCATGAAATACTGGCCCGGGCCTCTGACGATACTCTTCAATGCCAAACCCGGACTGTCTGAGTTTATCACTGGTAAAGAGGGTAAAGTTGCCGTACGGGTGCCGGGCGCCCCGGCAGCGTGGCTTGCCAGTTTCATCATGTTTCCCGTGACCTCAACCAGCGCCAACATATCAAACGAGCCGCCTGCGTCAGATGCGCAAAACGTCATTGACTACTTCGGCGATTCGATTGACCTGATAATTGATGGCGGCAAGACCAGAGGCACCCACCCATCAACTATTGTCGAGGTCTCAGGCGGGAAGATACGTGTTATCAGAGACGGGGCGGCCAATCTCTTATCAAACGGGATCAAATGGGATCAACTGGATAGGCTTTCCGGATTTTTATACGAGTAAAGGGCAAGGTCTCTGATTTTCCTGTCGGCCCTTCTCAGGCGCTCACTAAATATATGGGCAAATTTTTTATATAATTTTAACGTTATTATATCGTCGTAGCTGTTCATAATAGCCTTGTCAAGCTCAAAGAGCATAATCTCCTCGTTCGCAACAGCCCTTGCCGAACGTGTGGAATCCTCAAGCAGGGCCATTTCACCGAAACACTCGCCCTTCTTAAGTTCTGCGAGGCGCTCTATCTTGCCGCTTTCCATTTGCTTACAAATGGAGATAGAGCCGTCGACGATCACGTAAAACCTGTCACCAGGCTGCCCCTCGTCAAAGATGAGTTCGTCTTTCTTATACCGCCTGAGTTTACTCATCCTTAATAGCTTTACGATGTCCTCGTCTGTCATAAAAGAAAAGAAATCCAACTGCCTGATTTTCGCGTATGTCTCGGCCACTACCGAGTACTCGCTCCTTGTGGCGTCGCCTATGGCCTTTTGGACATCTGTCATTTGAAATGGAAACTTTAAAACTGAGCTTACGCCGTTGTTATACAGTTGTTTTAATTCGCCGGCATTAAGGTCATCCTTATAGAGCAGGACTATTCGTTTATGGCTAAGGGTAGGGTGAGACTTAATCGTGTTTAAAAAGTCTGTCTTTGAGTTTAAGATGGAGTCGTGGTCTATTATTATCAAATCACACTTTTCGCGCAACAAGAATTCAACGACGTTTTTTGGGTCGTTGACGGTGTGAATGGTTGAGTAGCCGACGTACCTCAACGTGCCTTTTGTAACATCCCGCACGGCAATGTCCCGATGTATAACTATCAGAATACTTAGAGCTTTATCCACGCGTCTTTCCTCCGTTGTCCTTATTCCAGCCGCACTCGCCCGGGCACATATCCGTCATAATGGTGCATGGCTCCGGGTGTATTACCACCTTGCAGTTGCTCAATTCTTTAGAGATGCTGCCCTCTATTATATCCATTGTAGTATGGGTTTTGGCAATCGTTTCGTTAGCGCACACGGTAAGGTGTAAATCGATATGTCTTTCGCTTCCGGCCTTTCGGGTTCGCAGTTCATGATAGTCTTTAATGTATTTTGATTCTGAATCGAGGATTTTTTTTATTGACGCGACCTCTTCCTCCGGGAGCGCCTTATCCAACAGGGCGCCGATAGATTTTCTTGTTATCATAACACCCTCGTAAAAAATCAACAGCGAAATACTGACGGCTGCGATGGGGTCGATTTCCTGACGGCCTGTCAGCGTGATTAAGACAAGGGCTGATAAAACGGCAAGCGAACTATAAATATCTGCCGATAGGTGTTTGGCGTCCGCCTCCAGAGCAGGAGAGTCGGTCTCCCTTGCAACTTTGAACAGATAGCGGGCAGTAAAAAAATTAACTACAACCGACACCCCCATTACCGCAATGGCCACACCTGGCATGGATAATCGAATGCCCGTCTTGATTTTATGGACTGCCTCTAAGACAATCAACACCGCAGCAATGATTATCAGCACGGCCTCAGCAACGGCGCTCAGGTTCTCTATCTTTCCATGTCCGTAGGGGTGAGCTGAGTCCGGCGGCACACCGGCCTGTCTTATGCTGAAAAAGGCCATTATCGCAGCCGCAAGGTCTATTGAGCTGTGAATTGCCTCAGAGATTATACTTACGCTGCCGGTAATAGCACCGGCTATTATCTTGAACAATACAAGGGTCGAATTAGAAAGTACAGATACTATAGCAGCGTTTTTTTGCCTCATATTCCCCCCGCCTTATATCTTCACAGGGTATAATTTCATTGCTGGCTATAGTATATACG
>JADFXO010000368.1 GCA_015233485.1 Nitrospirota bacterium | reverse complement strand
CGGTTCGGTAACTTTACTTATTTCCAGCTTACCCCTAAAGCGTACCAAGTATTTGCATAGTAGGTATACATATATCCATCTGTCCATGCTACAAGGGCAGCGCCATTGGTAAACCATTGGACGTAGTATGTGGCTGAACCTGATGTTCCCGTAACTATGCCTCCGGACTTTGTCCCAAAGAATGAAGCATATTGATTATAGAGTGCATTTATTTCAGCGGTTGCCTTATCTAAGTCGCTGCCTGTTGTTTTCCATGTTACCCCTAAAGCGTACCAAGTATTTGCATAGTAAGTATACATATATCCATCTGTCCATGCTACAAGGGCAGCGCCATTGGTAAACCATTGGACATAGTATATGCCGCTTGTGTCAGTTCCTGTTGTCACACCTCCAGATTTTGTTCCAAAGAACGAGGCATATTGATTATAGAGTGCATTTATTTCCGCAGAGGCAAGGGAATAGTCCGATGACCCTGACGATGTAAAGGTCGCCGTTACAGACTTAGCCGATGACATCGCCACAGCACAATACTGACCGCTTGTCGAATCACATCCTGACCAACTTGTAAAAGTAGAGCCAGAAGCGGCCGCCGCCGTAAGCACTACCGATGTGCCTGATGTGTACGACGCCGTGCCAGTGTTCCCGCTCCAGGTGAGAGTACCGCTTGACGGTGTTACCGTGCCGGAACCCGTGCCCGTTGTGGTTACGGTTAAGCTGTAGGTGCTAGAGACACTAGAAGATTGGAATTTTTGGACTCGGTTAAGATGGTAATCTGCAACATAAACATACCCGCTGCCGTCTACTGCTATACCATAAGGGTCTTCAAACTGGCCGTCCCCTGTACCACTACTGCCCCATTTCGTAACAAAAGTCCCTGCGCTTGTAAATTTCTCGATTCGGGCCATATTATTATCGACAACATAAACATACCCGCTGCCGTCTACTGCTATACCCCAAGGGTCAGTAAACTGGCCGTCCCCTGTACCACTACTGCCCCATTTCGCAACAAAAGTCCCTGCGCTTGTAAATTTCTCGACCCGGTTATTCTTAGCATCAAGAACATAAACATACCCGCTGCTGTCTACCGCTATACCTTCAATGCCATTAAACTGGCCGTCCCCTGTACCACTACTGCCCCATTTCGCAACAAAAGTCCCTGCGCTTGTAAATTTCTCGACTCGGCTATTACTATCTGCAACATAAACATACCCGCTGCTGTCTACCGCTATAGCTACAGGGAAACTGAACTGGCCGTCCCCTGTACCATAGCTGCCCCATTTCGCAACAAAAGTCCCAGTGCTTGTAAATTTCTCGACCCGGCTATTACCAGTGTCGGCGACATAAACATACCCGCTGCTGTCTACTGCTATAGCAAAAGGACCACTAAACTGGCCGTTCCCTGTACCACTACTGCCCCATTTCGCAACAAAAGCCCCAGCGCTTGTAAATTTCTCGACCCGGTTATTACTGTAATCGACAACATAAACATACGCGCCGCTATCAACTGCTATACCAGTAGGTTGAGTAAACTGGCCATCCCCTGTACCACTACTGCCCCATTTTGTAATAAAAGAATAGGTTTCTGAGGCGTAAGCGCCCGGCTCGGCGTTTGCGGTTGACGTTAAATTACTTAAAAGCAGACATAGTATAGTTAGTATAGTTTTACCCCACGGCTTGAACGAACTTGATTTTAATGATTTAAGAAACGCAGAAATACTTCTCATAGAATGTCCTCCCATCTGTTATGATACAGGCTGAAACAGCCTTTGTGCAACCAGCCGTGGTATAAACCGTGGCATAAATACGAACGATTAACAATAAACTGCCCAAGCGTATTTGCCCTTGGTTTCTTTAATTAAAGCAAAATGATTTTCTCAATTAAAGCAGAAAACAAAAAAAATGTCAAGATTTTTTTGGTTTAGGATTGGTTTATGTGCCTTTTAACGCACTCCGACATTTCCAACTGAACTTTCGCACCAAGGAATAGTGAATTTACCCTTAGCCCGTCATTCCGGACAAGCCGGAATGACGACAACGCAAGCTGCAATGACGACGAGGCAAGCCGGGTGGAGACACTTTTTTCCAGCTTACCTCATACGAGATTTCGCTTCCTGTCGGGGTTTGATTTTATGAACCAAATTTTATCAGCGATGGGTCATAGCCTTCAGGTTTATCGTAACCAAGCAAATTACACACTGTTGCGGCGGCGTTGCTGAGGCCACGTTGTTCCTGCTCAGCCATCTTATATTCCCCTTTATACCCAGAGTCTACGATTATAAACGGCACGCGGTTCAGTGTGTGTGAGGTCTTGGGTACTTTTTTACCTTTTTTCATGACGTACATCTCGTCTGAGTTTCCGTGGTCTGCGGTTACTACGACGATTCCGTTGAGCTTTTCTACTACTTTGATCAGTTTGCCCACGCACTCGTCTACTGTCTCTACGGCCGTTATGGCGGCGGCCATGACGCCGGTGTGTCCGACCATGTCGCCGTTTGCGAAGTTCAGGCGGCCAAATTTATATTTCCCTGACTCAAGCATCTCTATGGTTTTTTCTGTGATTTCATATGCCTTCATCTTTGGCGCCTTGTCGAAGGTAAGTTTGTCCGATGGTATCTCGACATAGAGTTCCAATTCTTTGTCGATGTAGCCGGAGCGGTTACCGTTCCAGAAATATGTGACGTGGCCGAATTTTTGTGTCTCCGAGATGGCAAACATAGAGATTTTTTCTTTGGCGAGATATTCTCCGACGGTCTCTGAAATCTGCGGCGGCTCGACAAGGAAGTTCTTAGGGATTTTGGCCTCCGAGTCATACTCCATCATACCGGCGTAGAAGACGTTAGGGATGCGGCCTCTGTCTATTTTATTGAATTCGGGGCCGCTGTCGAAGGCAAGGGAGATTTCAATTGCCCTGTCGCCCCTAAAATTGCAAAATATAAACGAATCGCCGGATTCCATTTTACCGACGGGCTGCCCGCTTTCGTCCACAATGACGAATGCCCCCATGTTCTGGTCATCGAGGTCTTCCTTATAAAAGGCCTCAATTGCCTCTTCACACGAGCGAAACGGCCTGCCTATGCCGTTAACGTGGGCGTCCCAGCCGCGTTTGACGATACTCCAATCGGCCTCGTATCTGTCCATAGTAACGTTCATCCTGCCACCGCCTGAGGCGATACAGTAGTCATAGCCCTTTTCGTCTCGGATTTTCTTTAAGAGCTGCTCAAGGGGGACGACATATTCGAGGGCGGTACGCGGGCCGACGTCCCTGCCGTCGAGAAGTGGGTGCACACGCGCCGTTTTCACGCCGGATTCGGCAAGTTTATTCAGCATAGCGTAGAGATGGTTAATGTTTGAATGGACATTAGCGTCAGAGAGAAGGCCGCTGAAATGCACAGCGCAGCCTTCTTTGGCGCGTTCTACGATTTTTTTCCAGAGCCTGCCGTTGAAGACCGCACCGGTTGCAAAGTCCTCGTTCACGCGTTTTGCCCCCTGGGCGAATACGCGTCCGGCGCCAAAGGCATTGTGTCCGACCTCGCTGTTACCCATGTCCTCGTCGCTTGGAAGGCCGACCGCCTCGCCGTGTGCCGCGATAGACGTATAGAGTTCGCTTTTAAAGAGTTTGTCTAACACGGGGGTCTTTGCCAGATAAACCGCGTTAGTGTCGTCGTCTTTTCCAAGTCCTACCCCATCCATTATAATAAAAAGTAAGGGACCCTTACGGCCTTCAAATCCTTCAAGTTTCTTCAACCTTTCCATGTTCAACCATCCTCCTGAATTTTAGTTATATCTTTTAGCTACATCATTAAGAATATACCGGCTTAATGTTAATCAATGTTACTCAAGGCTACAATGTCACCCAAGGCTATATTATGAAATAAACCGCGCGGAAAAGCAAGCGGCAGGATTGGCCCAAGCTCCGATATAGAAATTTGCACCTATCGATAAAAAGGGTTTTTGAAAGCATTTTTGTCATTTATAATGTTAGCAATCTCTTATTGTGTATCATAAACAACAAAATACTTATCCTAACCGACTAATATTACATGATGTCTCCATTTTTAAACATATCTCTCCCGATTTATGCCCGTGATTTATTTTTCTAATTTTTTTTAGCCATCCCATGAGAGGCTGAGTTCAAATATCTTCCCCCTGATCTCTTCAAATATAGCCAGCTTCCAGCTTTAAGATTACTTTCCCTGCATGGCTCACTATATATA
>JADFXO010000367.1 GCA_015233485.1 Nitrospirota bacterium | reverse complement strand
CGTCTCGGCCTTTATCAGGAAGCGGGCGGGAAAGGTCAGGGAGAGCGCCTCTTTGACGATTAGATTAAACTCGTAGAGGCTAAAGAGAATCTTGTCTTGCATTTTTTCTGGTATTTTCCCCTGTATTTTTTCCGGCACGCCGTCCTTTTCCCTCTATTCTTAGGGCGTTAAGCAGGTTGCTATTGCATGGGGCCACCGTCATTTGAGCAAGCGGCACTCGCGCACCCCCTCCGGCAATTTTATACGCAGAGACGGTTACAGAGTTTTCATATTTAGAATCGGCATATCTTGCAGTCAGAGAGGCGGCGGCGTTAAGCGCGTTGGTGTCCGCGGCGCCGGTAACAATAGTGACCGGTGAGCCAACATCCTCAACGGCCATAGTAATATCTCCCTCTGCCGCATGGGCATCTATGGCGTTATTTTCCACTTCATCTCTTCCCACAACGGCCTTACACGTCTCGGAGAGCCGGAAATGCCGTCCTATTTTTAATAGATTGATGTCTCTTACGGGCGGCTCCGGAACATGAGAAAACAGCTCCTTCAGCCTGTAAGCATAAATAGGGTCGGTAAGGAGGCATCCACCGGCCGGATTGGGGAAGTCAGTGAGGCCAAACTCCCTGGCCAGCTCTATCTGCGGCCTTCTCGTGCGCCCGTTAAAGGCGTGGAGCCTTTCTCTGTCTATCAATCCGCTGAGTTCGGCACGCGACGGAGGTAAGAGTTTCGCAGAAAGCGGACGTACGACCATGCCGGCAACGCCGGCCTCTTTATCTATCAGTGGAAAACACTCACGCCGCTGGCTCATCGGGCGTTGTCCTATGACCTCGCCGGTTATAAGGAAGTCTCCGCCTGTCATCTCTAAAAACACCTTTGCCTCTTTGAGCATCAGAATCCGGCAGTCTATGCAGGGATTCATGTTCTTACCGTGGCCAAATTTCGGGTGTTTGACGATCTCAATAAACTTATCGGCAAGATGGCAGAGTTTTACGTCAAAACCGAACTTTTCAGATGCCGCATACGGGTCTTTAGAGCAGGATGACCTGTCGGTAATATCACAGCCAAAGTGGTTCTGAAAGGAGATAGCCGTGACCTCTACCCCCTGCCTTAACATGGATATGATTGCCAGCGTGCTGTCCAGCCCGCCGGAGAATAATGCCGCTGCCTTTACCGCCATCAGGCAGGTATGATAACATTTTGTATATTCTGTGGCAAAGGGTTGTAAAAATATTTTACACACATATTGACAAAATCTAATATCAAAGGCGATAATCACGAAAAATACTTAATGGAGGTTAAACAATGCTGGAAGGGGGAGACAAATATAGACTGGTAACAAGAAGCGATTTCGATGGACTGGTTTGTGCGGTTTTGTTAAATGAAATTGACCTGATTAGCGATATAAAATTCGTCCACCCAAAAGACATGCAAGACGGCAAGGTAGAAATAACCGGCAGGGACATTACCACCAACCTTCCCTATGTACATGGGGTTTACCTTGCTTTCGACCACCACTCAAGCGAGACGCTCAGAGTCGGTAAGAAAGACAACCACATTATTGACCCCGAAGCGCCATCCGCAGCCAGGGTTGTTTACGATTACTTTGGCGGGGATAGTAAGTTTAAAGAAATATCGAAGGACATAATGGAGGCTGTGGACAAGGGTGATTCCGCCCAATTTACCGTAGATGAAATACTGCATCCCAGCGGATGGGTGCTTTTAAACTACCTGATGGACTCACGTACAGGCCTGGGTAGATTCAGAGACTTCAGAATTTCCAATTACGCTCTCATGATGGAATTGATATCATACTGTAAAAGACACAATATTGACGAAATACTGGCCTTGCCTGATGTCAAAGAAAGAATAGACCTCTATTTAGGCTATGATGAGCTTTTTAAGGAACAGATTAAACGCTGCTCAACCGTTTATGATAACCTCGTTGTACTGAATCTGTTAAATGAGGAGATAATTTATCCCGGCAACAGGTTCATGATATATGCCCTCTATCCAGAGTGCAACATTTCCATCCACATCTTATGGGGAGTAAACAAGCAAAACACCGTTTTCGCTGTCGGTAAGTCCATAGTTAACCGCTCGTCCAAAACAGACATCGGAGAGCTGATGCTCAGGTATGGCGGCGGTGGACACGCTAACGCAGGCACCTGTCAGATAGAAAACGATGATGCTCAGGGCATAATGATGGATATTATAACCGAAATCAACAAAGACGGTTAATCTGATATATATATATATGGAACCCAGGGCAAACGCATTAGAAAAAATTGCCTATGCCTTCAGTTCCAAAAGATGGTTTCCTTGATTGCTGCTTTTGCAGGAATGACAAAAAAAGAGACGGGAATGACAAAGCTACGGAGCTGTAAGAAATCCTCCTATCAGATAGATGGTTACCTTCTCCTCTTTACCTTTTAGGGCCACATTACCGGCTTCTTTTGTCCTGAACCTTCCGTCGAGGCATTTAAATGTAGTGCCGCCAATCAATATGCGGCAGGCCGGGTCTGCAAATTCCGGGTCATAGTAGTCTTTGTCAAAACTCTCCAGGCGGGATGCGATATTTACCGTGTCGCCAATTACCGTATATTCAAGGCGCTCCGGGCTGCCGAAAGAACCGGCAACTAACTCCCCTGTATATATCCCAACCCGCATGTCAATGACCGGCATCTTGCGCCTTACCCACTCAGCCTTTAAACGTGTAAGCGTGTTGCCCATCTCAACGGCACATGTGACGGCGTTTATTGCATCTTTACTTATACCCTCCCGCGTCTGTCTTGCTATGGGAACGCCAAATACGGCCATTATGGCGTCACCGATGTATTTATTTATAACCCCTCCGTGCTTGATTATGACACCAACCATCGCTTCCATATACTCGTTAAGCCAGTCCATCAACGGTTGAGGCTGCAGGGTCTCGGATACCGATGTAAAACCTTTTAAATCGGTGAACAACACGGTTGCAGTGAGTTTTTGCGGGCGAGGACGTCCGTTTTCGAGGAAACTATCACGGTCCTCCCATATCGCTTCGGCTACGTCTTTTGAAACGTGCCGGCAGAATAGCTGCATAATCTGAGTTCTGTCGGCACCCTCCGTATATGATTTATATGCCGTCACCAGAGATGCCGAAAAAAGTAGCGACAAGGCAGGCGGCACAACCGGTATCCAAAGCCCACCGGAGAAGGCAGCATAGGCCGACGCGATTAACAGCACTGCCGCCCCCGCGGAAAGGGCAAGAAATTTACGGAAAGAGCGTATCTTCAAACCCAGTGCCCACCCAACTATTCCCCATATAAAAATCCATGCCCATTTATATCTGTCGTCTATAAAGGACATGGGTCTATCCGCACCAAGGGCTGCCCTGATTAGTTGGCTCACCGCGAAGGCGTGAAGCTCCGCGCCAGATGTGGCCGGCGTGGATTTGAGCAGCGTAACGAAATAGTCTTTAACGCTTACCGCCTCTACTCCTACGATAATTGCCTTGCCGTGAAGAGCGTTCTGTGGTATCCTTTTCTCCAATACATCGTAAAGAGAATACCTTGCAAACGGCCCGCCCTTGAAATCCATCAGGAACTGATAACCGACCATATCGCCGCCAACGTAGCCGCCGTCATTAGGTTGAAGCGGTACGAAGGTTGTATTGCCAAGGCGCATGTATGCGGGGTTTAGGGTTGCCGGCTGCGGCGTTATACCCTTGGCCTGCAAAAAAACGAGGGACGTAAGCAGCGAAAACGATGTCGAAGTTGTCTTCCCGTTGCCGGCAAACAGCAGCCCTCGCCTTATTACACCGTCAGGGTCAAGGGGAAAGTCTATAAAGCCTACCCTGTCGGGGTTGCTTAACATATACGGCCCCGGCACCTCGGTCTCTGAATCGTTTCCGATTTTTTTGGCCATGACGACATTGTTTAGCTCTTCAATAACTTTTGTAAGGTTATCGCTTCCCGGAGTGATGGGGATATCCCTGTATATATCAACGGCGATTACGCCTGGTTCGTATTCGCTTAAGTCCTTAATAAGCTCGGCCATTGTCTGGTCGGTCATCGGCCACCTTCCGTATCTGTGAATATCCGTTTCACTCATAGATATGTTACTATAGTGGACCCGTTTGTCAAGACAAAAAATTGCCTTTTTTAAGTTACAGCAAGTCCTTATATTTTTCATAGCCCAGTCCCCAAAGGGGCGGGTGTACGTCCCAAGTCCTTAGTCCTTTTCCCCTC
>JADFXO010000366.1 GCA_015233485.1 Nitrospirota bacterium | reverse complement strand
ATCTTCCTGCCGATGGCCGCCTGTATGGCTATTTCATAGAGCTGGCGCTCTATGACCTTGCGCAGGTTTTCCACAATCTGCCGACCCTTGTGGTAGGACTTGTCCTTGTGCACTATGAGCGAAAGGGCGTCGACGGTCTTTGCGTTTATCAGAATGTCGAGTTTGACAAGGTCTGCGTCTCTGTAGCCGATGAATTCATAATCCATCGACGCGTAGCCCTTTGATATGGACTTCAATCTGTCGAAGAAATCCCATAGTATCTCGTTCATCGGCAGCTCATATGCGACCATGACCCTGTCTTTCCCATAGTAAGTGAACTCCTTCTGCGTGCCTCTTTTGTCCTGGCACAAGTCGAAGATGTTGCCCACAAATCTCTCCGGCACGAAAATCGTCGCCAGAATAAACGGCTCCTCTATTTTAACAAAACTATCGGGTAGTTGTGTTGGATTATCTATCATCTCCACATCGCCGTCGTTTTTTGTAACCCTGTAAATAACCGTGGGGGCAGTGTTTAACAGCGACAGATTAAACTCCCGTTCGAGCCTTTCCTTTATGATGTCCATGTGCAGGAGGCCGAGGAATCCGCATCTGAAGCCGAATCCCAGCGCGGTGGAGGTCTCAGGCTCATAGCTGAACGAGGCGTCATTGAGGCCGAGCTTTAAGAGTGCGTCCTTTAGCTCTTCATATTCGTGAGTCTCAGTGGGGTAGATACCGCAAAAGACCATTGGTTTTATTTCTTTATACCCTGGTAGGGGTTCAGAGGCGGCGCCCTGGACGTAGGTTATCGTATCTCCGATTTTCGTGTCCCCGACGGTCTTCATATTTGCCGATATAAATCCCACCGTGCCCGGGCCTAGCGCCTCCGTATAGAGGAGTTTTGGTGTAAATACCCCGACATCGATGACCTCGAATACCTTGCCGGTTGACATCATCTTTATCTGCGTACCCTTCATTAGCGTGCCGTCAAAGACCCTGACCATGACGATGACCCCCTTATAGCTGTCAAACCACGAATCGAAGATCAGTGCCCGAAGCGGCAGAGCTGCGTCTCCTGTGGGCGGGGGTACCTTTCTCACGATGGCCTCAAGAATCGCCTTTACGCCAATACCGTTTTTGGCCGACGCCATCAGGGCCTCCGAGCAGTCAAGCCCAATTATCTCCTCTATCTGCGCGACAACACGCTCCGGTTCGGCCTGCGGCAGGTCAATTTTATTTATCACGGGCAGAAGTTCAAGGTTGTGGTCGAGGGCAAGATATGTGTTGGCGAGGGTTTGCGCCTCAACCCCCTGAGTGGAGTCAACAACTAAGAGTGCGCCCTCACATGAGGCCAGGCTCCTCGATACCTCGTATGAAAAGTCCACATGTCCCGGCGTATCTATCAGATTCAGGAAATATTTCAGACCGTTATCGGCCTCGTAGATAATCCTGACGGCATGTGCCTTGATAGTAATGCCGCGTTCTTTTTCCAGGTCCATTGAGTCGAGCACCTGTTTGGTGAGTTCCTTGCGGCTTAGCGCGCCGGTAAGCTCTAAAAACCTGTCGGCCAGCGTTGACTTGCCGTGGTCGATGTGGGCAATTATAGAGAAATTCCTTATATTTTCAGTTACCAAATTATATTGTCGTCCATTTTCATGTTTACGGGATTTCTACTTGTAAACTCCTATTATACACAAACCGCACAGAAATAGCGAAGCAGGGAAAATCTTTGTTCCGCGGGCACACACAGCTTCCTACGCCAAACAGTTCATCGTTATTGCTCATAACCCAATATATAAAAAAAAGAAAGGCAGGGCTTACAGCCCTGCCTTTTTAGTCATGCTATATTGATACTGTTTTAGTATGCAAACAGACCTGGATTTGCATTAACAGCACCACTGGTAATAAAAGTAGATATACCAGAATCTGAACACTGGTAACCCACAACGTTACGCTTTGGAGAAGTGGTACCCTGGTAACACGCCATGTTCATCGTCGTACAGTTAAATGTCGAACGAACATTGGAACCGGCAACCGTTGCCGTTGCCGCTCCTACAGCGTTCGAGGCGATGAAGTCAAGCCTGCCTCCGTAGCCTGCCACTGACCCAGTACCAGTATTGGCGGAAAGGTCATGCGTCTGCGAAGCATCCAGATATATGGACTGTCCAGAGAATGTCATCAGCCTTGTCTTCCTGACTGCTATCTGGGCGAAGGTCACAGGAGTGCTTGCCGCTCTGGAAGTGTTTCCTACAGTGTTCGCCATAACGGTAAAGTTAATGCTGGTCACGTTATCGTCTGAGCCAGGAGCGGTTTTCGGTATGTCGGCCATATTCGAGACCATACAATACACCGGCGCGTTTGTGTCCGTTGTTAAATAAGGCAGCCAGTATGAAACGGTATCGGCCGCCGTTGCCGTCTTCGTGCCGGTATTGATTCCCCATATACCGAGCGCCGTCAGCATAACGGCTAATACTAATACATACGCTAAACTTCTCTTCATTACAATCCTCCTAAATTTTTAGTATAGCTACTCTTTTCCTAACAAGTAAGCAAATCATCACCTGCTACGCAGGCCTGTTGAACCACTCTTGTGTTCACCTCCCTTTCTCAAAGATTATCCTCTACCACCTTAATATTTCCGCTCCATATACACACCAATGCACCAGTGATGCTAATGCTATTGTATACTCCATTCAAAACATTTGTCAATAGCAAAGTAACCCATCTTCTAACTTTTTTTGATTCACCCCTAACTCCATGCTAATCTGCCCCAAACATCAACCCTCAGCGCTGAATCTCCTGCGCTGAACTCTCCTCGCCCCATTTCACCGCCGCCTCTTATCGCCTTTTATTCTCAACATCACGTTATATAGCAGTATATACAGATAATATTTAATTTGTCAATAGGTGACAAATTAAATATTTTTTAGTACCTTTTTTTGTTATCGATGATGGGACAGATTATCGATTTTGTTGATGGGACAGATTAAGGTTAAGTAATGGCATCAATAATATCACTAACTGGAGGAAACTTAAAGAATCTGTTATTCAAAGAATCTTTTTTTCAGGGCAGCGGCCGCGGCAAACTCAAAAGTATGAATGCAGGGGCTGCTGTCCTGCTCCCATGAGCAGAAATACTTACATATGCCACTGCTTCCGCTTCGTGTGCCTGATGCAGATTAAATCTACTGTAACTCAGGCATTAAGGATGCTTGACTTGATGCTTAGTTTATGATTAAATATGGATTGTGGACAGAGTAAATTTACAGGAGAGGATAGCAGCCGCTATCGGGCAATACGATAACGATAATGCAGAACAATCGGCCGGCGTTTTAAAACAAGTAAACATAGAACATAAGAAAACAGATAAAGAAACGGTCATATCCGTTAGAATATCAGGAAAAGAAGGCGATCAATGAGGGATGAGTCAAGGAAGAAAACCGATTTAGTTGACGAACTTAGGGTTTTGAGGCGGCGGGTTGCGGCCCTTGAGAACTCACTTCAGGCGTTTATCAACTGTGAGGCTAATCTAAGAGAGAGCGAGAGCAGATTTCACATAATGGCCGACTCAGCGCCTGTGTTTATCTGGATGGCGAACACTGACGGCAGCCGGTGGTTTTTTAATAAGGTCTGGCTTGATTACACCGGCAGGACTGTAGATGAGGAGAAAGATGACAAGTGGATGGACAACATCCATCCCGAAGATATTGAAGGTTTTCGCGAGTCTTACGCCATGGCAACAGGCGTACAGAAGCCGTTTAAACTCGACTACAGGCTGAAGCGCAAGGACGGCGTTTACAGGTGGGTGCTGGACACCGGAACGCCGCGATTCACTCACGATGGCACGTTTGCCGGATTCATCGGTTCATGTGTCGGCATCTCAGAAAGAAAGGAGGCGGAAGAGCAGCTTCAGCATATAGCGCATTTCGACCTTTTAACGGATTTACCGAACAGGTTTCTGTTTTTTGATCGTATGAACCAGGCCATAGAGCAGGCCAAGCGGTATAATCACATTATTGCCCTTTTGTTTTTAGACCTGAACCGGTTTAAATCAGTGAACGACACACTTGGGCATCATGCAGGTGACGCGCTGCTTAAAGAAACCGCGAAAAGGCTCTCCGCCTGTGTGCGGCATGTTGACACGGTTGCGCGAATGGGCGGAGACGAGTTCAACATTATCCTTTCTGCAATACACGAACGAGCGGACATCCAGTTGGTGGCGGAAAAGATAATAACCGCCCTGTCGGCGCCTTTTTATATCGACGGTACCGAGTGCTCAATCGGCGTT
>JADFXO010000365.1 GCA_015233485.1 Nitrospirota bacterium | reverse complement strand
ACATTCCCGATTCGTATAAACTGCATCTGCATCCAGTACGGGTTAGGTCCTCGATGCACGCCTTTATCTTATTTTCCTTTATAACGAGTACACAAGGCAGCTTACAGGTAGTCCTGCGTTTATCGCGGCGTTCTTCTCTTTGTATTGACTCAGGACACCCGACAATGGCCAACATAGTCGGCTCAAAAACTACGCTTTTTAAGACACTTGTAAATCTGAATACCGTCTCGCCCGTAAAACATCTCACTGTAATCTCAGTCCCAATTGGCACTTTATCGTGAAAATCTTCAACGCCACCGGGCTTGACTATAATGTTGCCTGATTTTACGTCAACTATAAAACCCGATACCTTACAAGGCATTACGTCCGATGTCATTTCCACACTTAGCCCAATGTCGAAAGCGTTTAGACGATAGGACTCCTCATTTGCGGCATTTTCTATATCCATATAGTTTCCCCCGTTTTTAACTATGTGTCAGCTTGCCATCAATGGTCGATTTTGAATTCGTATTCCTCTATGACGGTGTTTACGAGGAGCTCTTCGCACATATCTTTTACTTGTTTCTCAGCCTCTGTAACCGGAATCGCGTCGTCCATATCCAGGACGATATACTTGCCTACCCTGACGTCTTTAACACCGCCAAACCCGAGGTTTCTAAGCCCGCCAGAGACGGCCTTCCCCTGCGGGTCCAGCACCTCCGGTTTCAGTTTGACGTAAATCCTTGCCGTCATATTTCCTGCAATCCCACGGCAACCCCCGTGCTAATCAAGAATACTGTCAAGGGCGCTTTGAGTCTGCCTTTCAAGGTCCTTTGTCAGCTTCCTGAGTTTAAAGAGTTCATCGGTTATGCTTAACGACGCCAGCAATGAGGCCTTCAGCGGATGCACATGCGGCGCGCTCTCAAAGACCTCCTGGCATTTCTTGTTCAGATACAAGGCCAACTCCATTACATATTCATCCGGCCCTTCCCCGCTCAGGGTGTACTTATGCCCCATTATATATACTTCGGCGCTGCCCATAGGTTTTATACTATATCTCTATCGAATCTAGTTCGCCAAGTATGGCGTCGATCTGCTCGGACACAGAGTTCTTATCGCTTCTTATACCGGCGATCTCAGTGTTCTTATTCTCAATCTCTTCCCGCAGGGAGTTGCACTCGGTCTGGCTTTGCGCAAGCTGTCCTTCAAGCTCTTCTACGCGTTTTTGAATGTTGTCTTTTTCCATCTTCAACGTCTTTGCCTTTTCTATGACAGAGGATATCTTTTCCTCCAAACTCTTTAACTTTTCCACAATGCTGCCTCCTTAATGAATTCGGACTCGTAATAAGTCTGGACACTTGTATTAGGATAACAAAAAGCCATATCTTATGTCTACATCATTTGACAGTCAAATGCAAAATTTACTGCCTCGCCGTCGGGATTAGATTCTCTTGTGTATTGAAAATATGTCTTCAACACCCTCTTTACATATTTTTCCGTTTCGTCGTATGGTATATCTTCTATAAACTCATCTACGGCCTTGTAATGCGCTGCCTCAAGCCACTTATATACGATATGCTCCCCCGCATTATACGAGGCTACGGCCGCGGGGACACAGCGCATTTCCTTCACCAGCCGGCTTACGTAGTAACCCCCGATGAGTATATTTTTTCTTGCGTTGAAGATATCGCCTTCGTTATCTATTTTCTCCTCCACAACGCCCGAATATTTTTGTGCCGTCTGTGGCATAAGCTGCATTAAGCCGATAGCCCCCGCCGGTGAATACGCGTCCTCCTGAAAACGGCTCTCTTCCCTTATTACCGACAATATGAGCAGCGGATTAATGGAAAACCTCCGCGCGGCCTCATCAACCGTTGCCTTATGCCCATATGGATACAGCAGCCAGTGTGTCTTTGCCGAGTACGGTAAACTCCCGGCAAGCAGTATGGAATGGCGGTACATCGCTGCCTCATTAAGCATCACGGCCGCTTGCAGCATGACGAGTGACGGATACACATGGGCGTGCTTTGCTATGTAGAGGCTCTCTGTCTTTATGGCGTCGTCTATGTTGAGTTCAAGCAAAATGGAAAGCCTTTTCAGCTCGTCGTGGTCTCTTGCCGCCTTTAGCTCCGCTTGCGGAATTAACGTCGGGCGTCTACCAGTTTTATAATATGACAAGAATGCATAGAAATCATCGCCGGAGGTTAGCTGTTTATACAAGGCAGAGGGGTCTTCTTTGTTGTTTTCAAGCGATCTGGCCATCCAGTAGAGATATTTGGAAGCGCCGTATTTCGTATGTAAGGTGTTGAATATCTTATAGGAGTCACTGTATTTTCCTGTAAGGAACAATGTCCAGCCGATATGCCAGAGCGCCTCTTCCGCCACAAACTGATTTCCCCTCAGGGAATTGAATACAGACAGCGCCTTATCAATATCTCCGCTGCGCCGATAGTACAATCCATGAATGAGGGTTAACTCGGCGGCCTTCCGGTCGCTGTTTGGGTCGAGTGCCCTTAACTTTTCGCGAAATTTGTCATACATCCCCGCCCTGAACAGGCAACGGGCCTCGAAATAGCACATACCTGTTTTGTTAAAATATTCCGCCGCTTCTTTGTAGTTTTTTTGCTTAAAGAGCGCCATGGCGAGATTTTCAATGTACTGTTGTTTCAGCGGCTCGGGGGCACGGGAGATATTAGCCCTGAGTTCGTTTTCGGCGTCCTTGTACCGGAATTTGCCTATGAGGTTTTTTGCCCTTGTCAGGATGGCCGCCGGAGTCAGGCTTCCGGTGTCTATATATTTTGCCGCCTCAATCGAACCAGGGCCTCCGGATAAATACACTTGGGTGAACTCACGCAGCGAGTCTCTTTCTCTGCCATGCTCCCCAAGCATCTTCGCATATGTCAACCTCAGTACATTGTCATCAGGGTTGTCTTTCAGGTATTTTTCAATCAGTATGAGTGCCCTTTCGGAGTGCGATTTAGTCTCAATCTTGATCTCGTACTGGAGGGCACTTTTGATCAGAGGCGAGTTGGGAAATTCGTTTTTGATTTGCTGAAGAGAATTCAATGCCTTTTCCTTGTCCGAGAGGCCGTCATATGCCTTAGCCCTCCACAACAGGGCGTAGTCGGCCAATAGATTTGGCTTTTCCAGGAAAACTGACAGCTCCGTTACCGATTTTTCATAGTCCTTGTTATCTAGCGCGGCGCGCCCTTCCTTTAAATGCAGGTACAGAGTATCGGCCGCGTGGACATCTCCATCCGCCGCAATGGCAAGCAGCAGAGATATTATTAAAATTCTAAAGATTAGGGTCCTCATATATTCGCCTGAAAAATCCCCTTCTGCCTCGCCATCTCTAAAAGGGTCTCAAGTGCCCCTGTCCCTTCACTGCCGGAGTCCATAGTATAGTTGTTTACGTAGAGATTGATATGGTTCGTTATAACCTCATCCGAGAGTTCCTGGCTGTGGCGCCTGACGTAGTCCATAGTCTCATTAGTATTGGCGTATGCGTATGAGAGCGACGCCTTTATCGCACTGTCTATCTGTGCGCGTGCCGCAGCGGGGATTGTGCTTTTGGCCGCAATCACGCCAAGGGGAATCGGCAGGCCGGTTTCCTCTTCCCACCATTGCCCCAAGTCGGCCACTAAATTAAGGCCGTAGTCCTTATACGTAAACCTGCCTTCATGGATTATCAATCCACAGTCGGCCACCCCGTCTCTTACGGCGGGGATTATCTTATCAAACGGCATCACGATTATGCTTTCCCTCAATTCAGAATCAAACAGGCCGGCAAGGACATACGCGGTTGTCATTAGCCCGGGGACGGCCAGCCTTTTCCCTCTGAGACTTGAAAATCTCTCCCTCGATACCAAAAGAGGCCCGCAACCCCGTCCGGCAGCCCCACCGCTCCTAAGCAGCGCGTACCCGCCGCTGATATGTCCATAGGCCGCCGCCGATACCTTGGTTATGTCCAGACGGCCCTCAAGCGCCATCTGATTTAGCGTCTCGACATCCTCAATGTGCTCTGTAAAATTAATCCCCCCGCAATCTATCTTTTTATGGACAAGGGCATAAAAGATAAATGTGTCGTTTGGGCAGGGCGAATACCCCAATGTCATTACGTTGCCGGGCGTTTTCACTACCCCGGCGGCCACGAAAAAGGCCTTCCACCGAGGACATGCAGGTGGATATGAAACACGCTCTGCCCGGCGCCTTCATTACAGTTCATCACCATCCTAAACCCCTTGGCGGCGATGTCCCGCTCCTTTGCTATCTTGTTTGCCGCCTGAAACATG
>JADFXO010000364.1 GCA_015233485.1 Nitrospirota bacterium | reverse complement strand
AAATATTTATTTCAGCTCTGCTACATTCTGCATTACCATCAGGCCGCTTAAAAAAAGCTATAGCTCGCTATAAAAAAATCATGGATTAACGTGCCCGAGTTGTTCCATTCAAAACTAGTCATCGAACCGCTCGGCAAGCATCATGACCGAGCGGCTTTTTATTGTGGCGTAGAAGCGCTGGATAATTATATCCGCCAAAATGCAGGGCAGGACAAGGAAAAGAAAGTTGCTGTCACGTTTGTCCTTGTCGGTGATATGCCTACAGTAATCATAGGGTACTACACACTTTCTTCCACTATCGTCAAGGTCAAGGAGTTGCCGGAACAAGTAGCAAAAAAGTTGCCTCGTTATCCAACGATGCCTGCAACGCTGATTGGCAGGCTTGCAGTAGACCGTCGTTATCAAGGCAGCGGTTATGGAGAATTCTTGCTCATGGACGCTTTACGGCGAGCTCTTATCTCGACGGAGCAGATCGGTTCGGTGGCAGTGGTTGTTGACGCAAAGGACGATAAGGCAAAGGCTTTCTATGAGCATTTCCAGTTTATACCGCTAGTTAGTTGTTCTCATAGGCTTTTCCTGCCAATGGTAGAAATTCAGGATTTTCTCGCCTAATAGTGTGACATTCGCTAAAGTAGATAAAAATGATTCCTTTTGTCCAGTATACAGAAGGGCATCGTTTTAAAAATACCGTGTGGATGTGATATTGATATAACATGAAATGCTAACAACAAAAGTTTTTTGCTTCTTTTTTTCAAAAAAGAAGTCTGCCTGAAGGGCATTGTCTTTTCCTTTTCCTAACTTCGAGGCGCTTATATTAAAATAAAAATACTTCCTTATTGCCTTTACGTGGACTATGGGCGTATACCCTTACCATTTTAAACGGAAAGACTACGTTGTCTGTTTGATAAGTACGAAAGAGAGAAAAACCGTCATAAATAGGCTCACGAGTAACGTTATCGCAAAAAGCTAAGGTGACAGGCTGCTTTTATAAAATCATGTTGTAATAACGATATACCATGCTTTTAAACCAAGAGAAGTAGCTGTCCTTGTTCCGTTCTTACTTTGATTAAGCATCATTAGCATATTGACTATTTTACATAGAATATATATAATATGATGAATGCATAGAAGCAGTATCAGTATGTTAAATAAATAATTAGTTTGTAAATTTCTGGGAAAGTACTTAATGACATTGCTGAATATTCTTATAATAATTGTTAGCTCTATAGACACAATAATCTTAATAGCAGGAATTGTGGTTGCGGTTATTCTATGGGCAAGAGGAATTTCCCCAGTGCTCTATCGTTTAGGTAACGGATTAGGTAGAAGAAAAATAGCGATTTTCGCAAAAGACGACAGATCAATAGAAGGTAAAAATCTTCTTATAGACTCAGGATTATTTAAGGAGAAAAATATAAAAGTAATAACAAGTAAAAATGATTTGGGAATAGCTGAGGAAGCTTCTATATATCTTTTCTATTATTGGCTTGATTGGGAGAGTGAAATACTCGAAATATCAGGCAAAAGAAAAGATAAGTGCCCAATGATCGTCTACGCTCCTATTATCAAAGAAAAGCCTGACAAAGGTAGGGTTCCAGATGATGTAATGGCAAAATTGGATGAAAGACGCAATACTTCGGTAACTAATTTCCGAGGCAGGCTTCTCAATGACATTGTAACTTCTATGATAACAACAAGTTATAGATGAATTTGTGAATAAGTCAGATACCATATACTTACTTCAAATTTTACAAAAATATCAAACACGGGATTTGGCTAATTATTCTTATGCAATATCTCAACTTAAAAGTACGCTTCAAACATGGGCTAATTCGTGCTTTTGTGAAATAATAGATTCGGGCTCAAGAGCAAAAGGCACTGCAATATCTTTAGCTTCCGATGTTGACTATTTAGTGTCTTTAAAAAATAAATGTAATGAGGATAGTGGGGGGTTAAAAAGTATCTACGATTCTTTATACGCAAAATTGTGCGAAAAATATCAAAATGTTAGAAAACAAAATGTTTCAGTAAGAATCAAGATCAGTGGTTCCACTAACTCTTTTCTTGCGTTTTGTTCTTTTATAGAAAAAAATGCCGTTGTATCTGAACCAAACACTTTAATTCCTTTAAACTTCTCAGGCATGAAACAAGGTAAAGTACCTGTGCAGAGTTCTACAAATGCTTTGAACTTCTTAGACCTGAAACAAAATGGTGTTTCTAAACCAGGTGCTACATACCCTTTTAACTTCCTAAGCCTGAAAAAATGTAATGTACCTATACCAAATTCTACAAATGCTTTGAACTTCAGAGGCATGAAACAAGATGGCGTTTCCAAACCGGGTGATACAACCCCTTTTAACTTAACAGACATAAATAAAAATAGTTTAGAGGTAGATGTGACACCAGCTAGAAAATTGGCAGGGAATACAAACGACCATAGTTTATATGTTTATAGAAATAATACATGGCAACAAACAAATATTCAAAAACATATAAACGATATATCACAATCTGGTAGAACAAATGAAATAAAATTGCTTAAAATATGGAGAGAGTTAAATAAACTTGAATTTCCTTCAATTTACCTTGAGTATCTTATCGTAAACAAAATTCTCTCCAGTAAATCAAAAAATAAAAACAATTTAACTGATAATATTAAACATATTTTGAATGAATTATCGAAAGATAAAGACAACCCTTTATATGAGAAAATTATTGACCCAGCAAACTCAAACAATATCCTTTCTAATTTATTGAATAAAACAGAAAAAATTAATATAATAAATAGCGCAAAAAGAGCTATTCAACAAACATGGAAACAGG
This sequence comes from Nitrospirota bacterium, assembly GCA_015233485.1. Taxonomy (GTDB): domain Bacteria; phylum Nitrospirota; class Thermodesulfovibrionia; order Thermodesulfovibrionales; family Magnetobacteriaceae; genus Magnetominusculus. The sequence goes on along the minus strand of JADFXO010000364.1, from coordinate 1,466 downwards.
TGTTTTATTAATTTATTATTTGTCTGTTTTGTTCTTGAGCTTTCGTTACTCATATGCTTGCAATCTTGTATAAATCCATTTTATTTACACAACTGAGAATAATATGGTAAGATTTTGGGGAGTACACGAGTATGCTTATAAGGAAGAATGATGGGGATATTTAATAATTTATTCGGTAAGAAAGAGAAGTTATCTGACCATTATGACAGCCTACAAAATAACAGCCAAAAGCAAGACGGGCGGTATAAAATCGGGGATCGAATAGCGGGCAGGTACGAAATATACCGGATTCTTGGTGGTGAAGGGAAGTCTGGTATGGGAATCGTCTATGTCTGCTATGATCACGAGTTTAAGGAAGTAATAGCCCTTAAGACATTCCAAGATAGGTTTCTGTCTTCCAAGGAAGCAAAGGAAGATTTTAAAAAAGAAGCGCTGTTATGGACACATCTTGGACGTTACCCTTATATCGTCAGGAGTTTCTGGGTTCAAGAACTGGATTATCGTCTGTATGCAGCATGTGAGTTTGTGGCTCCCGATCAGGAAGGAAGAAACACTCTTACTCACTATCTTAACGGCCCAATATCGTTTAAACAAACATTAACCTGGTCTATTCAATTTTGCTATGCCATGGAATATGCTGTATCGAAAGGTGTAACGCCGCACAGGGATATAAAGCCCGACAACATCATGATAACAAACGATAAGACATTAAAGATAACCGATTTTGGCCTTGCCGGGTTATTGAAAGATATAAATTTTACGAAAGATTTTAAGGCTAAAGAGGAAGTACGCGCTGGTACACCTCTCTACATGGCGCCGGAACAATTTGATAGAAAGGCTGATGTCAGGAGCGATATATACAGTTTCGGAATTGTGATGTATCAAATGCTAAACAAAGGTCGATTACCTTTTGACCTGCCACAGCAGATACGATATAGCGATTGGAAAGGATTCCATGAGACATATAAAGTTCGGGGCATCGATTCGGTGTTGTTCCCCATAATAAATAAATGTGTTGAAAAATCACCCGATAGCAGGCATAGGGGATTTAATGAATTAAGAATGGAGATAGAGTCCCTATACAGGAAATACGTAGGCGAATCTATAACGCAACCTCCACAATCAAAAGAGCTTGAGGCTTGGGAACTTTCAAATAAAGGAGTATCATTAAAAGAACTGGGGCTGATTGACGAGGCTATCGTGGAATATCGAAAAGCCAGTGACCTTAAGCCCAGTGAGCCGAAGTCTCACAATAATCTTGGTAATGCCATAAAAGATAAAGGGCAGTTTGACGAGGCTATCGTGGAATATCGAAAAGCAATCAATATTAACCCTGCGTTTGGACTTGCTCACAAAAATCTGGGTGAAACTTTATTACTCAAAGGACTGACAGACGAGACTGTTTGGGAATATCGAAAAGCCATCAATATTAATCCCGATGATGCAGAATCTCATAAAAATGTTGG
>JADFXO010000363.1 GCA_015233485.1 Nitrospirota bacterium | reverse complement strand
AATTTTTGCACACACTGGATCTCCTATTATGTTGAAAAATAACACTAACAAGGGACAACTCCCCTCCGCCCACCTCTTTCAAAAGCGCGACTTTCTTATAATTGCACCTGTTGCACTGGCTTATTTCTTAGCCCACCATGTTGCATTTTTCTTTCCGGATTCAGAAAAAGTCATCATGACGGTTTGGCCTGCTGGCGGGGTTGGTCTGGCTGCGTTCCTGTTGAACCCGAAACGATTATGGCCTACACTGACTCTGGCTTTCTATGTTTCCGGTATCTCAGCGGATGTTTTACTGGCCAACCGTTCCTTTATAACGGGGGTCGGCTACATGACCGGAAATATGATCGAATCTATTGGCTGTGCCTGGCTTATACTTTACTGGGGCAAGGAGTTCCGAAATTTTACCCAAGTCAGTGAAATACTGGCACTAATAGTCGGCGCTGTATTTGTTAATGCCTTAAGTTCCTGTGTTGGTGCTGGCACCTCTATGCTTACTCGTGGAGCTTCATTTATAGATTCGTGGCATTCGTGGTACATTTCTGACGGCCTTGGTGTTCTCGTGGTCGGGCCATTTATTGTGGCATGGATTACTATTAGGAAAGATCTTGCTGGCTTACGTTCAACAAAGATCATAGAGGGTGTAGCCTTTACGTTTGTCTGGGCATTCATTACCTGGCTCATATTCCAGCCCAGTATTATCGCAAACAATTTTTTAGTTCGCCCATATGTCTTAGTTGCCTTGCTGGCGTGGCCAGCTCTACGGTTGGGCCAACGAGAGGTTACACTGGCTTTAATGCTGTTATTCGGCGTTGCCATCTTCAGCCCAGCGATACACGTCGGGCCTTCTCCATTAGGTGAACTGAACATGGATTTAACCGAACGTTTTCTGGAGTTACAACTATTCCTTGGATTCTTGGCAGTTGTAGGTTATCTTTTGACAGCAGGTTTTGCAGAACGTAAGTTTGTGGAAGCTGAAAAAGAGCAGTTTTATAAGTTCTTTATATCGTCGTCAGATATAATGGTAATTGCCGACCCTAATGGTGCCTTTATGAAGACAAACCCCGCCTGTACTGAGATACTTGGATATTCTGAAGAAGAGCTTGTTGCAAAGCCATTCATAGAATTTATTCATCCCGAAGACAAGCAGTCAACCATTGATGAAATGGCAGAACAACTGCAAAGAGGGTTTTCCCTCAACTTTGAAAACCGCTATGTATGCAAGGACGCTTCTTTGAGGTGGCTATCCTGGAGAGCAATTTACAATAAAGCTGAAGGAATCACCTACGCCACCGCTCGTGACATAACAGAGAACAAAAAGTCGGAAAAAGAATTATCGGAGGCATATGCCAAAAATAGATGGCTGCTTGAAGCACTGAATAATGTTGCCGCATATGTCTACATCAAGGATAAGGATTCGCGCTATGTTTATGCAAATCGTATGACACTGGAGCTTTTCAAATGTACACAGGAAGATTTGATAGGTAGTCTCGATACAAAATTCTTCTCTGTTGAGTCGGCTCAAGGTCTTGCCGCCAATGACCGACGTGTATTGGAAGATGGCGAGATTCTTGAAATAGAAGAATATACCGTACCGGAAAGTCTTGGAACGAGAGAAATATATTGGGCAGTAAAGAACCCGCTTTTTGATGCTGATGGGAAAATATGGGGGCTGTGCGGTGTCTTAACAAATATCACTAAGCGGAAGATGCTGGAAGAGGAACTTAAGGTATACCAGAATCAACTTGAAGATATGGTTGCGAAACGCACGAAAGAGTTGACAGAGGCAAATGAGCGATTTCGCACCGCATTTGAGTTCAACACAATAGGTGCGGCAATAACATCCCTGGATAAGGGCTGGATAGAGGTAAACGACGAAATATGTAGGATGTTTGGCTATTCTAAAGAAGAACTAAAGAGTATGACTTGGGCTGAAATAACACATCCCGACGACATTGAACCCGATGTGGTACAGTTTAACCGCGTGATTGCTGGTGAAATAGATGGCTACAATCTAGGAAAACGCTTTGTACGTAAGAATGGAGACGTTGCCTACACGACGCTATGGGTTAATTGTAAACGAAAAGACAACGGCACCATTGATTATTTTATAGCACTGATTCAGGATATTACTGAGAGTCGGAAGATAGAAGAAGAACGTGATAGATTCTTTAATGAATCACTTGACATGATATGTATTGCTTTACCTAACGGATACCTCAAACAGGTAAATCGAATGTTTGAACAGGTACTGGGTTTTTCTAAAGAAGAACTTTGCTCGAAACCTTTTATAGAGTTCGTCCATCCTGAAGACATTGACAGTACTATTGCGGTATTTAATAATCAGGTACAAGGTTCAAACACTTTTGATTTTGAAAACCGGTATGTATGTAAAGATGGCACCTACAGATTATTGTCTTGGACAGCTACTCGATTACTTGAAACCGGTGTAGTTTATGCCATCGCCCGCGATATCACCAGACAAAGAAAAATAGAACAAGAGGTACGTCTGCAAAGTGAAATAATAACACACATGGAGGATGGTGTTATACTCATAAAAGTCGATAATGGCAAGATTGCTTACGTCAACCCTAAAATCAGTAAGATGTTCGGCTATGAAGATGGTGAGTTGATTGGCAGTAACATCTCAATCATTAACGCCACAACTTATATATCACAAGAAGAGGTAGCAGAGCAAATACAATCGAAAATAGAAGGAACCGGCAGTTGGGAAGAGGAGGTTTTAAATATTAGAAAGGATGGTACGAAATTTTGGTGTCACACCGTCATCTCTATATTTAGACACGGTACCTACGGGATGGTGTGGGTTGCCATTCTTCGGGACATAAACGAACGTAAGAAGACTGAAAATGAATTAAAAAACAGCATAACTCGATATGATCGTCTAGCCAGGAATATTCCGGTCGGTGTTTATCAGCTATATACAACAACTGCTGGTGAATTTTCCTTCAAGTATGTTAGCGAACGGTTTTGCACTATCCTTGGCATAACTGCCGAGTCCGTTTATGCTGATGTTGAGGTAGTTTTCCATTCTATTCACCCTGACGATCTTGCCGACTTTATCAAACTGAATGACGAAGTTGTTAAAAAACGTAAGCAATTCATATGGGAAGGCAGAACGCTGGTTAAGAACATAATCGGATGGTTACGTATAGAATCACAGCCTGAGCCATTAGATAATGGTGATTGTATCTGGGATGGTGTAATAATAGACATCACGAAGCGTAAAAAGATGGAAGAAGATTTAGAGGAGTTGAACCGTAATCTCGAACAGCGAGTAGTAGAAGAGACAAATAAACGAGTGATGCAGGAGCAGATGCTCATTCAACAGTCCAAGATGGCAACCATGGGTGAGATGATAAGCGCCATAGCTCACCAATGGCGTCAGCCACTTAACGCTATCGGCTTAATAACTCAGGATATGGAGGATGCATACAATTTTGGCGAGCTCAATAAAGAATATCTCTTCGGTGCGGTGCAAAAAACCATGGGACAGGTTAATCACATGGCGCACACCATAGATGTATTCAGGAATTTCTTCAAACCGTCTAAGGAGCTAATACATTTTAAGATTAATACCGCTGTGAAAGATGTCATATACTTAATATACGATCAGTTTACGAAGGCGCATATAGTTATCAAGTTTGAGTGTAAATATGAAGTATATTATAGGACTGAGGATGATAAGTTTCCGGGAATATACGCGTGTGAACCTGAACTCACGGTATTCGGGTATCCAAACGAGTTCAAGCAGTCAGTATTAAACCTATTAGGAAATGCCAGAGATGCCATCATTGCAAACAGACAGCATAGTACGTCGGATGGTGATACGCAAGGAGAAGTATTATTGGTGCTGTCTAAAACGGATAGCAATGTCATCCTTGAGATACAAGACAATGGTGGTGGTATACCGGAGGACGTTATAGATAAGATCTTCGAGTCTTACTTTACGACAAAAGGACACGATGGCACCGGGATAGGACTGTATATGTCGAAGGTAATCATAGAGCAACATATGGGCGGCAGTATCAGAGCGGCAAACGTCGAAAATGGGGCGGTATTAACGATAGAATTGCCAGTTAACACCTTAGAATCGACACAATGATGTATGGTGTTAACCAGTATTTAACTATGATCTACTTAGGGATAAAATAGGCATGTAAAATTGACCAACCTCAGCAGAAAGCATGAGCGACCCATGCCCAAAGACTTGAAAGCCATGGCGGGAGAACTTGTTGTGATTAAGTCTGCGGCGGTAGATGTCTTTATATGTATGAAGA
>JADFXO010000362.1 GCA_015233485.1 Nitrospirota bacterium | reverse complement strand
GTCCGCAGCGTAGCACAGAAAATGAGAGAGCTTATGCTTAACATTCGCTTGGTCTTCGACTACTTACGTATGTCAAAAAACTCTGCTTCTACGGCACTTGCCTGATGGAGAACAAATTTACCGTGGGACTGACACAGTTCAGTTAACAGACCCCCCCATTGATAGGTGGTATTTTTGTCTTATTTTTTTAACAGCTTTCAATTGGCTCTATAGTTTATATCACCAGCACCACGTTGCAGCTATTGAGTGGCGCATTGTTTGTTTTTTCGATTCTGTAGTCCTTTTCGTCGTTATATGCCATATGGGTCATGTTATTCGTCGGCATAGGGACTACAATTATCGTATTGGCACCGAACGATTCGGCCTTTATTTCCTCTATAATGTCCTCTATTGCTCCAGTGGCTTTGTCAAACACCGCCTCTATGGCACTGGTTTCACAAAACACTCTTACACAATCAAAAAATGCCTCTGCCTCTTTCTCTGCCTGTACCCTTATCTCATCGTGTAAGCCGAATTCATACATGGAAAGGGCCGTCCTTTCCATTATGCCGAACTCTGGTACAACTGTCTTTATGATGAGAACTGAATCCAGCATCTTCGCCGCATCACTTCCGTAGGTTATTGACTCCTTGTACGTGAAACCCGGATATACTATCACTGTTACCGTTCCTTTGGTCTGATTTCCGCTCATTTTATAGTCCTCATTCAGTATAACAGGTTTCACGTTTAGTCTCTCTCTGAGCAGCCTTATACTTCCTGCCCAATTGCCCTTGACTGTTCTGCAAGTTTCCTTTCCTTCAATACACCTTGTATCATTTGAACCACTATTATCAGGCTTAACGCGCACGCCGAACCCAGCATCAGGTATCCTGAGTAGCTATTCCATACCTTCTCGAGGGCATACGCTGACTGCATAGCGTCAGACTGTGTGGCTATCCATGCCTTTACGGCCGCTTTGTTTAAAACTATCCAGTCTTTTATCTCGACCTTAGCCTGTAAACCCGTCGTTGCCTTTACCCATTTTGTGAGCATCGGCTCGTAGTCGTTCTTATAACCGGAGGCAACGTGTTTGAAGACAACCGATACACCCGAAAGCAGCATCGTAACCGAGAAGTATAATCTTATTACGAGACCCTTTACGTACTTGGTTGCCGTTGTTCCAAACTGTGCCCCAATCGCCGCTCCAGTCAGCATTACCACTGCCGCTATCAGCTCTACCCTTGCCTTCATCGCGTAGGAAAATGCACCGTATGCCCCTGAGATCATTACCTCAAACAGGTCTGTGCCAACCGCTATTGTCGTCGGGCAGCCGATGAGATATATCAACGAGGGCATTCTTATGAAACCGCCGCCTACGCCTAAAAATCCGGCCAGAAATCCGGTAAGCATCGCAACTCCACCTACTACCCATAACGATACGGTCAGCCCTGATGTCTTCAGATGTACCATCGGCCACAACTGAAGATTATGCATTTTCTTTGCAAGGGCAGACACTCCGGCATCCTTTATGTCCTTGCCCTGAGATTTGCTCGCCCTGTTAAGTGAAAAATACTCCTGCAGCATGTAAGAGCCGAGGCCGAACAGCAGTATCATGTATGTTATTCTGACAATCGGCCCTACGCGCCCGATTTTCTCAAGGTACATAATGAGTGTCGCCCCGCCCTCTATGCCTATTGCCGTAAATACAACCATGATCAGACCCAGCCTGAGGTCTACATTGCCCAACTTCCGGTGTTTCATCGTGGCCACTATCGATTTCCCCGCTATATGAGCCATGTCCGTGCCTATTGCATATGCCATAGGAAACCCGAATACATTTAATGCCGGTGTTACCATAAATGCGCCGCCTACTCCGAAAAAACCTCCTATTACGCCTACCGTCAACCCCAGCAATACCAACTGCCATGCCATTATCTCCACACCTGCTATTGGTAAGTATATCTCCATTTGTTTACTCCTCCTTATAAAAAGTCCTGATTAGTGGTGTATTTCTATCTTGGTTGTCTTAATGCCGAGTATCCTGAAAAACAACTCGATTGTAGAACCTAGCACTACGCCTAACCCTGACATTGTTACTACTGTCAGGATTGCAAATCCCGTGTGATCTGTCTTGTTTAGCTCTGTTATCCATGCGAATAAGTTTTCCATTGTGCCACCTCCTTTTGTCTTTTCTGTTTTATTTGTTGTTTACTTCTGAGCGTTTCGCTTTATACAGGTATAGTTATCAAGAAGCGTGCCAGACTAATTATGTATATATTACAAGTGGTTAGAGATGTTTAGGTGCACGTGGTGCAATGAAATATTGCATGTAACTGTGCCGGCGGCCGTCTATATCGCTGATCTCCTGTGGATGTCCGTGTCTACGGCTGTATGGTTTACGAGAATGAGACAATTTGATTGCATGCAATAATTTACTGCACTTTAGGGTAAAGCGGGAGTAGGATTTTCATTGTGGTACCGACTCCGGGCCGGGTCTTGTTCACCGTGATTGTGCCCGAATGGCGTTCTATGGCGGCTTTGGCGATAGTAAGGCCAAGACCGGCTGCCTCTTCATGTGTCGTAAAGAACGTGTCGAAGATTTTCCCTGCGATGTCATCGGGTATTCCCGGCCCTGTGTCAGAGACGAATATGGCGGCATTCTGGTCATCCACGGTGCCGGTCACTATAACCTTCCCGGCGTACGGGGTAAAGCGCAAGGCATTAACAATGACGTTATGTAGGGCAAGGCGGATTAGAGCGGCATCGATGGGGAGCTTATTGGGAAGCTGCGCTATGTTTGATGAGATTGACACGTTGCGGTACAGGTCAGAAACAGTTTTAATCGCATCAAGGACAAGCAGTTTTATCTGGGTTTCAGCGATGTTCAGCGGTTTTTCTTTTACCATTGCAAGGATTTCTTTTGACATAGCCTGCAGGACGGTGTTTTTAGACATGATTTCGGATTGTTTTTGTATCAGCGCCTGCTCAGCGGCGGTGATTTTTTTAGTCCTATCCTTGAGGTTAAAGTTGAGTTTGGATATGATCCGGTTATATGCGCCGATAAAGGACTTAATCTCATCAGGGGCATTAGTGGTTATGACATGGCTGAAAGTGTCTTCACTTATCTTGTCGAAGGCATGTTCCATTTGCCTCATTACTCGTATCATGTTCTGTGAGACCATGTAACCGATAGCGACGGTGCTGAAGATTATAAACAGGGCGGCATAGAGGAAGGCCCTCTCGCCGTTTATCATAACGGTGTTGATGTGGGCGCGCTCTTTGCTGGAAAACCCGGTTGTGTATTTTTCTATTTCTCTGGCGCAGGTCCTCATTCTTTGCAGCGTATCGTTTTGCACTGCGTCATTATCAACGATTTCATTGAAGGTCTTCAGATATATCCCGACAACTTGACTTATGGCCGGCTCAGACTCAGTTAATGAATTCGAAACATCGTATACCTTGTCCAGGGCATTTCGTTTCCTGTCTAATAAGTAGTCCTTTTCATATTTTCTTAGTATGAGGGCCATGCTGTTATCGGATGCTTTATTTTCTATCTCCACGCCAAGGGGTCTTATATCTTCCATAAGCTGATGTTTTTGTTCTATTGTCACTACGAGGGCGCCGAAGGTGTCTTCATACATGTCCACATTTTTCATCAGATTAAAGTAGTATCCCGTGTTTGTCCTGAGGACGATTTCATTCTCAATGGATTTGGTTTTAGTCCTGACTGCTTCGATGGTGTCGTGAAAGAGCCTGAGGTTTTCTTTTTCTTCGATTAATAAGAGAAAATTTTTTTCGTATCGCCTGAGTTCAAGGAGGAGCAGATTAATATCATCGACTATCTCAATGATATTAAATCTTTGATATATGCTGTTGACGTTTCTCAGTTCGACATAAATCAGGGCCATGGAGATGGCTATGGGGAAGATCATGTTGATAATTATCCTTTGCCATAGTTTCAAGCCCATAGTAGTCTACAAAATAACTTAGTTCGACAGGTTATGTCAAACACTGAAATGATGCTGTGTGGGTGCGGCAGCGCTGCCGGTTGCTAACTCCGGCAGCGCTGTGTGTGTTTGAATTAATCCAGCACCAGGACTACAGCGCACTCTGATGTCTGTGCGGCGGGACTTAATTGTTTCTTTCCCGAAGACACTACCTTGGTGAGCGTCTTTGACGGCGTGGGCACTACGATGAGTTCCATGTTATGGTTGTTTTGCCTGACGTGGTCGATGACATCCTCGATGCTTCCTCTGTAAACGCTGAACGCTGAGGTGATTTCCTTCGTTTTGCAATAGTCTTTGACCACATCAAAGAACTTT
>JADFXO010000361.1 GCA_015233485.1 Nitrospirota bacterium | reverse complement strand
GAACATATATAAGTTTTCAGTGATAACCGAAAAAGATGGCGAAGGCTATTTTGCTTTCTGTCCCGAGCTTCAGGGGTGCTACACACAGGGTGATACCTATGAAGAGGTTATGGGAAATATCAAAGACGCGATTCGTCTTCACATAGAAGACAGAAGGAAAAACGGGGAAGAAATTCCACAACCTGAATCAGTAAGTCTAACCCTGATGGAAGTCGCAGTATGAACGAAAAACTTCCGAGGGTGACCGCTGCCGATACTATCAAAGTATTGGAAAGGGTTGGATTTGTCTTTTCACAACAAAGCGGAAGCCACAAGATATATAAGAATAAGGAAGGCAGGAGGACAACCGTCCCTTATCATTCAGAAAAAATCCTGAACCCAAAAACTTTATCAAGCATTCTTAGGGATGCCGATTTAACTGTGGAGAAATTCAAAGAACTTTTGCGCTGATATTTTATCCTGCCTTCAGCTCTATGCGAAGCTCTGCGCCGCCGTCAATGTTTCTGACAGTTAGTTTGCCGCCCATTCTGCTTTCGATTATTGTTCTGGACATGTATAACCCTATGCCGGTGCCTTCCTGTTCGGGCTTTGTCGTGAAATAAGGGTCGAATATCTTTTCGATGATTTCAGGTGGAATACCGCCGCCGTTGTCGCTTATCGTTATCGCCATCTTCTCGTCTTTCTTTGTAAGACATATGGATATTCTGCCCTGCTTATTCAAAGATAATATCGCGTCCCTTGAGTTGTTTACTAAGTTCAATATTACGTGTTTGAATTCATTCGGATAACCTGTTATTTCATAGTTATCAGGCAAACTATCTTTATCTAATGAGACGATAATATCATTTCTTTTTAACAACGCTTCATTCATAAATAATATCTCTTCTATCGCTTTTATTATACTAAATTTGACTTTTTCTTTTGATGGCCTTAAGAAATCCCTGAAATCGTCAATAGTTCTGGTCATAAATCCTACCTGCTCCATAACGCTTTTAACCGCTCGTTTTATATATTCCCTGTCAAGGCCTTCGTATTCGTAGGCGTCTTCCATGTCCTGGACGATTAGACTGATAACATTTAAAGGCTGCTTCCACTGATGTGCTATAACGACTATCATCTCTCCCATTGTTGCCAGTTTGGATTGCTGAACGAGTATCTGCTCCCTTTTTAACTTGCTTCTTATCTCCTCGTTTACCATATTCTCGAGGTTCTGCGCCACTTCCTCCATCATTTGCTGAGACATTCTTAACTGTTCCATTTCTCGTTTGCGCGCCGTAATGTCCCTGATTACGCCAGTCGAACCACAGTTATCCTTTTTTGCCTTTATCCGCCCCAGAGTTCCGGCAAACTCTCTTTTCATTGATTCCTCACAGATTTCATAGACGCCGCTGCAATTTACCTCTCCAACTACTACCTCTCCAACTATTATATCAGAGCTGCCGCTTTCGACAGGGCTGCCTGTATGTTTCTTTTTCATAAGATGGACTTCCAATCCAAAGGTGCACCTCGCGCCCGTCCTCCTTTCGTCGAATAGCTTTGGTATGCAGGTTTTGCCCACAAGATTTGACAAGACAATGCTACGGCTTACAAGTTCCACATCTTGCGGCGATATTATTTTACTGAAATGCTGTCCTATAAGTTCCTCTTGCTCGTATCCAATCATCTTGACCGCGTTATTGACAAATATAAAAATTCCGTCTTTGTCAATCATATACACAATGTCGGGGATAGTTTCTATAAGGGTCTTATATCTTTCTTCCGAGGATTGCAGCCTTAGATGGTTTTCTTTTTGCATGGTTGTGATTTCCCAATTAAATATCTTCAATAAATTTAACGTGGAAAAAGCGATGATGGCCGCAATGCCTGCCCTGAATACCTGAACGGGAATCCCCATTACCTTCAAAAACGAATCAGTATTGAGAATGTCAGCGGGAAAGAAATCCACCCTGTTAACGACCAATCCTCCCAAAACAGAATATATAAAAAAGGCCACACTTGTTATAAAAAAATATTTTTTGACATTTATTTTTGACAACATCTTTTTATCACACCGGTAGTATGAATAAAAACCATACGCCGTCATGAGCGACCCTATAAACCCAAGGACATATCTTGCGGCGGCGCTGTCAAGGTTTGGTACGTGTTTATATACTATGCATATAAAAAGGACTATGGCCATGGCCCCGGCCGTCAACCACCAGCCCATGTATCTGGCAGCAGCCAATTGACAGGAGGGAGAATCCACGATTGAAATCCTGACAACCCTCCTTCCAAACTCGAATAAAAAGACATAAGAACCAGCCAGACAAAACCATCGTATCAAATCAATCGTCTTGTTAGCGCCCTTAATAATAACCCACATATCCAGCCACTCGTTCGCCCCGTGAAGCAACCCAAAGCCTGCCAGCAACCAAAGGGTCCCTGTCCACTTAAACGCGCTGCCCTCTTTCGGCTGTAAAGCGACAGCAAGCCCCATCACTATAAAAGACAGTCCATAGACGAAAAATACGATGTCCATGTTATCGTGAATCATGCGGGTTAACTCTAAAATCTATAACCTCCCTAAAGTTGCCACATATACGCGCGGGATTTATACTGGTATGCGCCGCGCTTTTTCCTATCAAAGTTAACATAGTCGATACAATATTGTCAATCTCTTAATTTTTTTGCAGCAATTCTCAAGGAACGGACATAAAGGCCGGAGTAACGCTGCTTTGAGCGTAATAATTAGCGGTTCAACCCTCTAACCCTATAAATTCCGCCATTGATTAATCCGCGACATTTTGGCTATAATTAATACCGCGATGGATATAGCTCATTCTGACTCTGCGCTTTACAGGTGGGCGCTTGTACTTGCGGTAGTTACCGTTTTTTATAATGTTCTTGAAGGGCTTGTCTCTGTGTATTTCGGCTTTGAGGACGACGCGCTTTCTCTGTTTGGCTTTGGGCTTGATTCGTTTGTCGAGGCCGTCTCAGGCGTAGGCGTTTGGCATATGGCCGTAAGGATTCGGCAAAACCCGGTCGGCGCATCAGACGTATTTGAGCGCCAGACCCTTAAAATCACGGGCGGCGCATTTTATATTCTTGCCGCGGGTCTAACCGCCTCGTCGGCCTTTAGTATTATTCAGGGAAAACACCCGCAGACCGCCTTATGGGGTATTGTCATCTCATGTATATCCATATTGACAATGTTGCTTCTCGTTCATTTTAAGATGAAAGTTGGAAAACAACTGAACTCTCAGGCGATACTCTCAGACGCCGCCTGCACGCGTGTCTGCATATATCTATCCGTTGTGCTGCTTTCAAGCAGCATCGGATACGCACTTACAGGAATCGGCTGGTTTGATTCCGCCGGCGCTATAATAATCGCGGCATTGTCATACAAAGAGGGACGCGAGGCATTCGGCAAGGCACGCGGCAAATCCTGCTGCTGCGGCCACGCCTGTGCCCCCAAAAGTGATTCGCACGCATAGACCTTAGCAACGTCACAAAACATGTGTTATATGTTTTTTATCAGGCTTTTTAAGAAATTTGACATAGAGATTCCAATGGTAGTAAACTTCAAGCAGCAGGCCCGGACGGAGACGGCCTCTGCCTGAAAGCAACCTGTCGGGGGACAGTTTGTTAGGACTAATCAGATGGTTAGCAGGTCAGTTAGCAGGTCAGATGGTTAGCAGGGCATGGACAAAAGTTTGCGCCCCACAAAAACCTTAGAATGTTAATCGGATTTGTCCATTTCAAGCTGAACCAGGACGGGCAATGACGTGATGCCGGATGGCTTTATATTGTCATAATATTTGTTCAAAGGAGGTTTGCATGTCTATAACCCGGAGGCAATTCATTAAGTCCGCCGCTGCTGTAGCCGCGGCAACGGCGTGTGGCATAGCGGTGCCGGATGAGCTCATCGCTGCCAGTTCAGATGTTGAAAATAGTTGGAGGTGGGACAAGGCCGTATGCAGGTTTTGCGGTACCGGTTGCGGTATTATGGTGGCCGTAAAGGACGACAAAGTGGTAGCCGTCAAAGGAGACACTGCGGCTCCCGTAAACAGAGGGCTCAACTGTATCAAGGGGTATTTTAACGCAAAAATTATGTATGGAGCCGACCGGCTCTCAGAACCACTCATGCGGGTTGACGACAAAGGTGATTTCGATAAAAAGGGCAAGTTCAAACCCGTTACATGGAAAAGGGCTTTTGACGAAATGGAAAAGCAATTCAAGAAGCATTACTCCCAGCTTGGTCCAACGTCAGTGGCCATGTTTGGATCGGGGCAGTATACCATTATGGAAGGAGTGGCGGCAGTCAAGCTCAT
>JADFXO010000360.1 GCA_015233485.1 Nitrospirota bacterium | reverse complement strand
ATGAAGGCGAGCTTCAGTTTTCCCTTTAACTCCTTGGCATAACTAAAGATATTTTGGATGAGTTTCTTGCCGCCCTCGTCCTTTGGGTGCGCCTTGCCTGCAAAGACGAACTGCACTCTGCCTCCGGCGACTTTGACGAGGCGGTCAACGTCTGAGAATAACAGGTTTGCGCGCTTGTAGGTCGCGAATCTTCTGGCAAAACCTATTGTGAGCGTGTTGACGTCCATGTCCGCGTTACAGTTATTGTTTACGTAGTTGATCAAATCTCTCTTGGCGTCCTGATGGGCATTCCAGATTGCCTCGTCGGGAATCGTCTCTACGCGCACGAATATTTCCGGTTCATTCGCCCAGCCGGGGATGTACTTGTCATACAGGCGTTTAAAATGCTCGTTTGTCCATGTATAGGAGTGCACACCGTTAGTGATGGCGTTTATTCTGTAACCGGGGAACATGTTTTGAGAGACCTCGCCGTGTTTTTTAGCCACGCCGTTAACGTAATTACTGAGATTCAGGGCAAGCAGCGTCATGTTGAGATTCTCGTCGCCGGCAAGCCAGCGAATTACCTTCTCAGGGAAGTAGTCGCCCAGCACCCTGTGGTATACATCATAGGTAAACTTGTCGTGTCCGGCTTCAACGGGGGTATGTGTGGTGAAAACGCAGATTTCTTTTACGGAATCGAAGTCCCATATGAGGGATTCGTCCCATACGGACTCAATGTCTTTCTTGCGTTCATGCAGCAGTTCAAGCGTCAGAAACGACGCATGGCCCTCGTTCATGTGATATTTCTTGACCGTAAAGCCAAGCTCCTTAAGCATCCTCACGCCGGCTATCCCTAATATTGCCTCCTGCTTAATCCTGTATAAGGTGTCGCCGCCATATAAGTGATGCGTCAGCTCCCTGTCTTCGGGGCTGTTTTCAGGCAGATCAGTATCCAGGAAGAATACGGGCAGCGAGCCGCCTCTTAAACTTTCCACGATATACGTCCATGCCGCAACATAAATCGTGCGGCCTTCCAGTTTGATAGTGACCTTAGCCGGAGCCAGCGTCATGTATCTTGCAGGGTCCCAGACGACGTCCCTGGACAGTTGGTATCCGGTCTCATCGAAATCCTGTGTGAAATAACCCTTCCTGTGCATAAGGGTGACGGCGATAAACGGCAGACTTAAATCAGCAGCCGACTTAATCGTATCGCCGGCTAAAATCCCAAGGCCCCCGCTATACGTGGGTATATCGTCCTTCAGGCCTATCTCCATAGAAAAATACGCAATCTTTGGTTCGTCCAGATACTTGCTCAAAAATGACATTGCTCCTCCTCAGGAAATATTTTATTCTATGTAATCAGCATTAAGCATTCTTAAATTCATCGTGAACTGCAATCATACTAAAAAATTTCAAAAAAAAACAAGTACCTGTCAAGTCCCAACAAAGGATTAAAGACGAAGGGGAGTAACTCCCCTTCACCCCGTAATCACGTACACGCTTTATCTGTTTAATTTGGGCTGCCGCTCGTTGGCGGCTTCAGTACTCCGGTTAAAGGCTATTATGACACAGGCTGTCCGCCTGCATATTTAGAAGACAAACTGTTATTATATATGACATGGCAGACAATAGAAAGATACTCGTCAGGGGCGTAAATTGGATAGGGGATGCCGTGATGTCGGCACCGGCGCTTTGTTCGGTTAAATGGGCTTATCCCGATGCAAACATAACGCTGCTTGCCAATCCCGCGGTTGCCCCGCTTTTTGAAAAAGACCCGCATATTGGGGCAATAATCGAATACGAGGATGTATATAGGACACTGGCGGGCAGGTTAAGGCTCTCACGCAGGCTGAAAATGGAGAATTTCACCACGGCCATTCTGCTTCAAAACGCCTTTGACGCGGCGTTTATAACGTGGCTTGCCCGGATTGGACATCGTGTCGGATATAATAGAGACGCCAGGGGAGTCCTGTTGACAAAGGCCGTTGCCGTAACAAAAGAAACCCTTCAGGCTCATCACACGCGCTACTACCTGAATATGCTCACATCGGCCGGATTTAACGCCCCATACCGGCTGCCGTGGATTTATCTTGCCGGTGGGCAGAGGCAGTCAGCCCTTGAGGCGCTGTCAAATCTTAGGCGTCCCATCATAGGCATAAACCCGGGGGCGGCCTTCGGTTCGGCAAAACGCTGGCCACCGGAGAGGTTTGCCATGTTAATCGGGAGGATTATTAAGGAAAAAGGCGGCAGCGCCGTTTTGTTCGGCTCCCAAAGGGATGTTGAAATATCGGCAGTAATACGCGGGTTTATCGACCCGGGCGTTTTAGCGCCTACGGCGGAGGCAGCCGGGACGTTTTTGGATTTGACCGGCAAGACCAGTGTCAGGCAGTTATGTGCCAGTATAGCCGGCTGTGATCTATTGATAACGAACGACTCAGGGCCTATGCACATAGCCTACGCGGTTGGAACGCCTGTGCTTGCCATATTTGGCTCTACCTCGCCGGAGCTGACCGGCCCGCCGGAGATCCCGGAGCATCCGGAGTTCTCATACAGGCATCGGGTGATTAGAAGAGACATCAAATGTGCCCCATGTTTTAAACGTACGTGTGGAGATTTAACGTGCATGAACGCAATCACCGCCGCGGATGTGTTTGACGAAATAGACGCCATTTGGGGGCGGAGTAAGGCGGTGTTTTTCGACAGGGACGGCACACTTTGCGAGGATGCGGATTATCTGAACAGTTTTGATGACTTTCGCCCGTACGGCGGGCTGGACAGGCTCATGGCATTGAAGGACAAGGGTTATTTACTGATCGGAATATCCAACCAGTCAGGTATCGGACGGGGGATTGTCGATGAGGAATTTGTAAAGGCGCTCCATCAGGTGTTCATTGACAAATATGGATTTGACGATTTCTACTACTGCAGACACGTACCCGGGGATAACTGCGCATGCAGGAAACCTTCGCCGGGGATGCTCTTACGGGCAAGGGCAGACCACGGCATAGACCTAAAGAATTCAATATTTGTGGGCGATAAAAATGCCGATATGGAAACGGCTTTGGCCGTGGGGGCAAGGCCAATTTTTTTCAGGACTAAAAAACACACCCTTTCACTTATGGGGATAAAACAAATCAGCAACTTAGACGAACTACACGCGCTAGTCTAACGATATAAGGAGGTCAAAGTTCTATGTCTGAAATAAAGTTAACGATCGGGGGAATGAGCTGCGGACATTGTGTAGGGAGGGTAAAAAAGGCAATAGACGCCCTCAATGGGGTGGAGGCGTCAGCCGTGGAGATTGGCAGTGCCGTTGTAAGGATAAATGACGCCAAGACAACTCAAAAGGCCGTTGAAGAGGCAATTAAAGGCGCGGGATATGAGGTTCATAGTTGACAGCGACGCGGCCATTAGCCGGAGTACCGAAGCCGCCAACGAGGGGATAATCCCCCGTCTTGTCGGCGGCAGCCGGAATTAAAAAGATAAAACGTGTACGTGATTATGGGGTGAAGGGGGATTATCCCCCTTCGTCTTTAATCTTAGTAGTATTACTGATGCTGTAAGCCGCTCACCGCTTCATCCATAGTTTTATAAATCTTTAAAATGGTATCCAGGCCGGACATCTTCAGCACCTTAAACACCTGTTCGGAGGGTTCTGCAAAGGCCAGTTTGCCACCGGTCTTTTTCATCTCCTTGGCAACTGTAAGAAAAACCCTCAACCCGGCGCTGCTCACATACTCAAGCCCCTTTAGTGACACGACAACCTTCTCGGGGTTATGGCTTAAAATATCCCTCATCTTTTCATCGAACACGGAGGCGTTTGACGCATCCAAACGGCCAATTGAAGAAACTACATACAGCCCATCGATTTTATCTATTTTTACTTCCATGCCACCCCCTGTAGTTATATACTTTACTGATTTGCTATAATACCATAAAATTGCAGCAAATACAATCGCGCATAGCCTTGCGAGGCTCGGGAGGAGTTGCCAAGTGGACAAGAATAAATTCAGCTACCTGATGAGACGCCTGTACGAGGAGATAAAAGCGGCAGACGTGGATGAGGCATATGAGACATTTATGCTTATTCTGGACCTGGTGTTTATAGATAAGAATAGTGTCCCAAGGTTTTTTCAGGAATTACTGGACAAAGACACGCTGAAGATGTTCGACGACATATCTTTGGTCAAATATCAGCATAAAGAGATAATATGCAAAGAGGGCGACCATGACTCCCAGATGTTTATAATAGTAAGCGGCACGGTGCGCATATCTAAAAAGCCTGCCAAATCAAAAGGGCCGTTAGTCCCTCTGCCGCCTGTTTTAATAAATCACC
>JADFXO010000035.1 GCA_015233485.1 Nitrospirota bacterium | reverse complement strand
GTTTCAAAGGTTGCCGTGTCCTTTAAGCGCATCGTATTTGCTCAGATGCGCATCTCGGCAATTAATACATGTTTAGCGGCACTCTACCTTGCCGTCATATTGCCCTTGCTTGGGGTGCATTTGGCCTTAATCAAGACAATGATAACGATTACATTCCTTGTCGGCCTGCTGCCAGTTGTAGGGAATCTGATTTCCAACACTATAATTATTGTTGTAAGTCTGAGCAATTCGTTTAACGTAGCTTTGGCGTCGATGGGGTTTCTGGTGGTAGTACATAAGCTGGAGTATTTCTTAAACGCCAAGATCGTCGGCACTCAGATAAAATCAAAGACATGGGAAATGCTCCTTGCGATGCTTGTGATGGAGGCGGCGTTCGGCCTTCCTGGCGTCATAGCCGCCCCAGTATACTATGCGTATCTCAAGGAAGAGCTTATAGACAAGGGACTAATCTGATTAGAGTCTGTCCATAAACTCTAATTTCTCAATAAATAAGGTGAATATGATTAACAGGATAGCAATTGATGGTGGATTTAGGTTTTCGTCCTGACTTTGATATTTTGGGCAATTTATGCTAACATATACCACGGAGTGTGGGGTCCGCTGTGAGGTCTGCGAAGACGGGATGAGCGCTCACCGCGCAGACACGCAGATTGGTTGTGGACTGTGCATTCGGCAGATAAATTAGGAGGAGGAACAGCATGGAAATACAGTGGCATGAAGGCCTGGCAATAGGAATCGATACAATCGACAAGCAGCATAAAGAAATATTCGAGCGCATCAGTACGCTTATCAGTGCGGATATGGAAGAGCTGGCTCCGGAACAAAGGGACATTGTGCTGCATAAGCTCCTGAGATTTATGGGAGGTTATGTCATCGACACTTTCAAGACGGAAGAGGAGTTTATGACCAAGTCCCACTATCCCGAATACGACCAGCATAAAAAAGAGCATATGGAATTCCTTAAAAGCTACTCATCATTAGTACGCATGTTCGAAAAAGAAGGCGCTACCGATCTCATCGTAACGGCAACTCAAAATCAGACAGTGGACTGGCTTATTAAACACATCAAAGGTACTGACCAGAAAGTGACCGCATTTCTAAAACAAAGCGGCTACTTCTCCAAAACCAAAAACAAGGCTCCCTAAAAAGGCGGGCCTATTGAAAGTATAATATCTTTACAGCCGCCTTTGCGAATTCCACGAAGCGCTCAGGCATAACCCCAATCAGCAGGACAAACGTGGCACACACAGCAAGGGCCGCGTTGAGGGCGTGTGAGGAGGACAGCTCCATCTCCGGCCTCTGCGGTTCCTTCATATACATATACATCACGATTCTCAGGTAGAAAAACGCCGAAATTACACTGAAGATGACAGCCACAATGGCAAGCCACAGATAACCGCTCCTCACGGCAGACATAAACACGTAGAACTTCCCTATAAAACCAGCCATCGGCGGTATCCCCGTAAGGGAAAACATAAATACCAGCATCACCGCGCCAACGATGGGATGTGTCTTGCCAAGCCCCGCGTAGTCGCTGATCTGCAGAGCCTTGAAATCCTTCGTGTGTAACATCAGTACGACCGAAAATGCCCCTATATTCATAAACGTATATATAAACAAGTAGTTCATTGTAGCAGACAAACCCTCAGGGGTTGCCGCGATTATGCCTATCAGGGCGTATCCCGCGTGGGCTATTGAGGAGTAGGCCAGCATTCTCTTTATATTTGTCTGAACAAGCGCCATTACATTACCCACACACATGG
The DNA here is from genome assembly GCA_015233485.1 of Nitrospirota bacterium. GTDB lineage: Bacteria > Nitrospirota > Thermodesulfovibrionia > Thermodesulfovibrionales > Magnetobacteriaceae > Magnetominusculus. The sequence goes on along the minus strand of JADFXO010000035.1, from coordinate 18,724 downwards.
TAAGTATTGACAGCACCGTCAAAATCAACGACCACTCCACAGACATGTGCGCAAAGGCATACAAAAACACCCTCCCTAATACGGCAAACCCTGCCGCCTTCGGCCCGATGGACATGAAGGCCGTCACAGGCGTAGGCGCGCCTTCATAAACATCCGGCACCCACATGTGAAACGGCACGGCGGCTATCTTAAATGCGAACGCGGAGGCCAGCAGCACTACGCCCAGCAAGGCCATAGGATTTCCACTGACATCATGTTGTCCAATATACTCGGATATCGTCCTTAAATCCATAGACCCTGTAACACCATACACAAGCGATATGCCATAGAGAAGCAGCGCGGTAGAAAATCCCCCGGTAAGGAAATACTTAACCGCCGCCTCTGTGGATTTTGTGTCATGCCTTATAAACCCGGCAAGGACATATGTGCTTAGGGCCATCAGCTCAAGCCCCAGATACAGGGTTATCAGGTTTCCCGCCGAGGCCATAACCATCATTCCTAAGGTAGAAAACACCAGCAGGCAGTAGTACTCCCCGCGAAGGGAATCCTCAGTCTTCAGGTATCTCACAGAAATCAGAATCGATAGAATCAAGTTAATAAAAAAGATGAGCTTAAAAAAGAAACTATAGCCGTCCGAGATAAACATCCCGCCAAAGACTACCCCGAAAGTACCTAATTTCAAAGATAAAAAGGCCGCAAAGACACCCAGAAGCGCGAGCACCGCCACTATCTCTTTTCTCTTCACAAAGGCCTCCACCAGCAATAGGACAAGGCCCAGTGAGGCAACTATAAGCTCCGGCAGCAACCTTAGCAACGGGCTTAGTTCGGAAATCTGCATTTGTCCTCCATCTTTTTCGGCATCTTTTCCGGCATCTCGTACTTGCGCCCGATTTTCATGTTATCCTATCTCACCACGGCCTGTATAAGCGTATTTAACGCGTGCATATCCCCGCCCTTTAGTTTGACCAGCAGACTTGCAACCGTGGCGTCCATGAAGCCTGTGAACGCACTCGGATAGACGCCAATCCAAAACACAAGGATTAGAAGCGGCACAAGGGTAATAACTTCCCTTAGAGAGATGTCGCTCAACCCCGCAATCTTTTCGTTTATCGCCGTATAGAAAACCTGTTGATAAAGCCGCAGCATATATACCGCTCCTATGATAACCCCCGTTGCCGCCAGTACGCCGGCCGTCTTATTTGCCGTAAAACCGCCGAGGATTATCAGAAACTCACCCACAAAACCATTCGTGCCGGGAAGCCCGATTGACGCTAACGTAAATACCATAAAGAAGGCTGAAAAAACGGGCATAACGTTTGCGAGACCGCCGTAATCAGCGATTTGCCTCGTATGGCTCCTCTCATAGACCATACCGACACACAAAAATAACGCCCCCGTTATCACACCGTGATTTATCATCTGAAGTATCCCGCCCTCCATGCCCTGCATATTGAGGCTGAATATCCCAAGCGTAACAAAGCCCATGTGGCTCACAGAGCTATACGCTATAAGCCTCTTTAAATCCTTCTGTGAAAGGCATATGACACCGCCGTATATGATGGCAATAACCGAAAGGACTATCATCACAGGGGCCATTAACTGCGAGGCGTCGGGAAACATGGGCAGCGAAAATCTGAGAAACCCATAAGCGCCCATTTTAATGAGTATAGCGGCAAGTATGACGCTGCCGGCAGTAGGGGCCTCCGTATGCGCATCAGGAAGCCATGTGTGCACCGGGAACATGGGAACCTTTACGGCAAAGGCGGCAAAAAATGCCCAAAACAACAACATTTGCAGATTCAGGGGAAGCTGCGTGTTCATAAGCCTCACCATGTCAAACGTCCCCGTGACGATATAAATTGCAACCACACCCAGGAGCATCAGGACACTTCCCGCCAGGGTATAAATGAAAAATTTCACAGCCGCGTACAACCTGTTCGGCCCGCCCCACACACCTATAAGCAGGTACATCGGTATCAGCATGGCCTCCCAAAACATGTAAAACAAAAACATATCAATGGCGGCAAAAACCCCTATCATCGCCCCTTCGATTAACACAATGGCAATATAAAACTCCTTCACCTTGTCCTTAACCGAGTTCCACGACACCAGTACACAAAGTATCGCAATGATGGCTGCAAGCAAGACGAACAAGACGCTTATGCCGTCAACCCCGACGCAATAGTTGATATGCCATGCCTCTATCCACCTGTACTGCTCCACAAACTGCATCCGGGCGCTGGTCTTGTCGAAATTCGTAAATAACGGCACCACTGCGATAAGATTGGCTATAGTAGCGGCAAGGGCAATCCATTTTATCGTCGAATATCTCTCCCTGTTTATCAGCATCAACACGGCGGCCGCTAAAACCGGCAGAAATATCGCCGTTGTCAGCACATAAGACTGTTCAAGAGGGCATACTGTATTGATCATAAGCCTGTTATCCTTATCCTTTGGTCTTTCATTTGGCTGGCCCCATGCCTGTCCCAATGCCTAAAAGCACCAAAATCGCCAGCAAAAACACCCCGACAGCCATTATTAATGTATAATGCAAAACCACGCCGGTCTGCATTTTTCGCAACTTTTGCCCTGACCACTCTACAAGCGCGGGAAGCCCGTTTACTATCCCTTCAATAAACATCTTGTCTGTTACCTTATCAAGGATATTTTCTGAAACCCAATAGCACGGTTTTATGATTATAAAGCCATAAAGCTCATCCACGTAGTATTTGTTAAATAAAAGTTTATATATCGGGGCAAATGCGGTAGCAATCTTCTTTGGAAGCTCCGGGCGTTTCAGATAGAAAAATGCCGCCGCCGACACTCCCACTATGGCAACTACGACCGAGACGGCCATGCCCGACCACTCCGACATCTCACCCTCAGCATGGACGTGAATTGCACCTCCGACATTTTCCGCCGGCACTAGGCCAGTTACTTTGCCCAAAAATCCGGCAATCCAGTCATGCCCGCCAAGTATATGCGGCACGCCGGCATATCCAGCGACTATCGCCCCTACACTTAACACTATCAACGGTATCGTCATCGAAGACGGCGACTCATGCAGGTGGTGTTTCTGCTCCTCCGTACCCCTGAACGTCCCGTGAAACGCCAAAAATAATACCCTGAAACTATAAAATGCCGTCAGAAGGGCAGTTACCACCCCGATTATCCAGACAAACTTCCCCACGGGACTGCCTGAGGACAGCGCCTTCCAGAGTATCTCGTCCTTGCTGAAAAACCCCGAAAGACCCGGTATACCGGCTATACTTAGAGAGGCTATTAACATCGTCCAATATGTCACGGGCATGAATTTTTTGAGGCCGCCCATCTTTTGTACGTCAAGTTCCCCGCCCATCGCGTGCATTACAGACCCGGCACATAAAAAAAGGCAGGCCTTAAAAAACGCGTGCGTGTAGAGGTGAAATATCCCCGCGGAAAATGCCCCCACACCACAGGCTACAAACATATAGCCCAACTGGCTTACCGTTGAGTACGCCACAACACGCTTTATATCATTCTGAACCAGGGCTATTGTTGCCGCAAATATCGCCGTCAACCCGCCCGTAATAGCAACCACGTTCATCGCAACAGGAGATAAAGTAAAAATGGGGTTTGCCCTCGCAACCAAAAACACCCCCGCCGTTACCATCGTTGCCGCATGGATGAGGGCGCTTACAGGTGTCGGGCCTTCCATCGCGTCGGGCAGCCACACGTGAAGCGGCAGTTGCGCGGATTTTCCTACCGCACCGCAAAACAGCAAGAGCGCTATCAAGGTGGGCAGACTCACCCGCGACCCGAAAATCACCACCGTTTGAGAGGCTATCACACCAAGATTTGTAAAAACATCGGCATAGTGCAGGCTGCCGAAGTTTAGAAATATCAGTATCACGCCAAGGCCGAATCCAAAATCTCCAAAACGATTTACGATAAACGCCTTCTTTGCGGCATCGGCGGCAGACTTTTTCTCATACCAAAACCCTATCAGGAAATATGAGCAAAGCCCCACGGCCTCCCAACCGAAATAGAGTTGCAGGAAATTATTAGACATCACGAGCATCAACATGGAAAACGTAAACAGGCTCAAAAAAGAAAAAAACCTCGGATAACCCTCATCGCCGTGCATATAGCCGATGGAATATATATGTACGAGAAAACTCACCGACGTTACCACAATCAGCATTATAGCCGTCAGTTGATCAACCAAAAACCCTGCCGACACCTTAAATTGACCCGAAGTTATCCACGTAAAGAGGTCCTGATTTATGACCGTCCCGGAAGATGCCTCAATTAACGCCCTGACTGAAAGAAACAACGAAATCGCTACCGCAGCCGTTGCAACCAGATGGGCGTGGCGCTTTATCAACGCCTTTCCGAACACGATGTTCAGAATAAAGGCCAGAAGCGGAAGCAGGGGTATAAGTATATAGCACTTAAAGTCCATCTGCTATCCCTTTAACTCGTTAAGGTCGTCCACAGTTATAGTCTCCTTGTTTCTAAAGAGCAGCATTACAAGGGCAAGCCCTATCGCGGCCTCTGCCGCGGCAACAGCTATTATGAAAAACACCAGCACCTGCCCCGCCAAATCCTCAAGGTAGTGGCTTAGCGCAATGAGGCTTATATTAACACCGTTAAACATTATCTCAATAGACAGGAGCATTATAATAATATTGCGCCTCGTGACAAAACCAAACATCCCAATACAAAACACCACCCCGCTAAGCCACATGTACCAATTTAAGGGTATCATCTATTTATTTTACCTTCCTTTTAGCCAGCACGATTGCCCCAATGATTGCCACCAAAAGCACCAGAGAGGCAACCTCAAATGGAAACAGGTACTGCATATACAACACCGTCCCGACGGCCACAGTCTCAGTTACCCGCTCGATTTGGGCAATACCCCAAACCCCCTTCGTGCCTGTCCTGACAGTAAGCATCGACATCAATACTACCATGAGTATGCCGGAACTTACCAGTAAACCCATCGGCCATACCGCGATGAACTGTTTTTTACGAATATCTTCCCGCAAATTCAGGAGCATTATGACAAATAAAAACAACACCATAATAGCCCCCGCATAGACGATTATCTGAACCGCCGATATAAACTCCGCATTTAGAAACAGATACAGCCCCGCTATATGAAAAAACATCAGCAGCATATACAAAACGCCGTGCAAAACCTGCCTCCTCGTGATGGCCATTACAGACATCGCCACTATCACCGCGGAAAAATAAAAGAAAAATATCTGATTTATCATCTATGGCGTACCCGCATGGTGTAATAAAATCTTCAGTACGGCGGTTATCACAATGTTCGCAAGCGACAGGGGAATCAGCACCTTCCACCCGATTGCCATAAGCTGGTCATACCTGTACCTGGGAAGGGTTGACCTTATCCAGTAATAAAAGAATATACACACATAGAGCTTCATTATAAACCACACAATCCCCGGCACCACCCCAAGAAACGGCAGCAGTTTCAGGACAAACGGGGGGATAGTCCATCCGCCAAGGAAACACAGCACGGCTATGGAGGACATTATTATCATCCCCGTATATTCGGCCATAAAAAACAGCGCGAAACGCATCCCGCTATATTCGGTAAAAAATCCCGCTATAAGTTCCTGTTCTGCCTCAGGCAGATCAAACGGCGACCTGTTGGTCTCGGCGATTGCCGACACTACGAACACAAAAAACCCAAGCCACTGCGCTATTATGTACATACCCCCGGGGTAGCGGCTTTGCGCGTTTACTATCTCAGTAATATTCAGCGAACCCGCCATCATCATAACCCCAACGAGACTAAGCCCCAAAGGCACCTCGTAGCTGATGACCTGGGCTGAGGCCCTCAGGCTGCCAAGAAACGAGAACTTCGAATTAGACGACCATCCGCCCAATATAACCCCATAGACGGCCAACGAAGACATGGCAAACAGAAAGAGAAGCCCGATATTAATATTGGCGATTACAAAACCGTTAAAAAACGGCACCACGGCCAGCGAAGAAAGCGCCGCCATCAACCCCAGCACCGGGGCCATAAAGAATATCGGCTTGTCCGCGTTTGTGGGTATTATATCCTCTTTAAAGAACGACTTTATACCGTCGGCTATCGGCTGCAAAAGCCCATACGGGCCTACTATCATCGGCCCAAGACGGTTTTGCATCCGCCCGATGACCTTTCTCTCGAAATACGTCGCATAGGCCACATGGAGCATCACGCCCGCAAGCACAACGGCTATCTTCACTATGATAAAGCCGATAGTCCACAGCCACTGCGGTACGCCAAACCTTGCCGTCTCCAGCGCTATCAGTGTTGCCATTTTATATTATCCTGCATATTTTTTTTATATCCACACGACAAGTATAAACTTATTGTTATGGTTTTTATTATAATTTCTCAATATTGACCTCGTTATCAGTCAGCACCATGCACCCCAGCACGGGGTCAACCGAGTACCCTGTGAGCGCATTAAAATTTACCTTCTCAAACGTATTCGACAACATCACGGTGCCCTCAGGGCAGTCGATAACTATCTTCACCGTCACAACGGCTGAACCTTTGGCGGTCTTTACCCTGACAGTGTCGTCGTTTCGGAGGCCAAGCCTGCCTGCCTCGATGGGGTTGATTGCGAGGTACGGCTCCGGGCTTACGCTTAGTATGGCCTTTGATTTTCTTGTCGTTGAGCCTGAGTGAAAGAGAGACCTCTCAGGCAGTAAAGACAACTTGCAAGGCTCCGTGCTACACTGCGATGAATGGTGATGGACTGCGGGTAAAATCTCAAGGCCTTCTACCCCGAAATCCTCCGCCCCGCCCTGAAATTGAACCGAGCCGTATGGCCACATGAGACCGCCCTTTTTTATATCTTCGTATTCAGACGCCGAGTGAAGCACCGAGACCTGTGTCATCTCCTCCCATACCTCTTTGGAGTCGGCGTAGGTTTCGCTCATGCCGAGTGCTCTGGCAATTTCGGCGATTACCCTCCATTCGCTTCTGCCTGTGGGGACGTCTGAACCTTTTCGAAGAAATTGAATCCTCCCTCCGAGGTTAGTCATCGTGCCATCCTTTTCTGACCACGCCGCCGCCGGCAACACCACGTGGGCGTGGCGCGCTGTCTCGGTCATAAAAATATCCTGTACCACGAGCAAATCAAGCGAACTCATCGCCTTTTCTGTCTTTTCCCTGTCCGGGAGGTTGAATATGGGGTTTTCACCCATTACATAAAGCGCCTTCAGGCTGCCGTTACACGCCCCTTCGATCATCTCAAAGAGATTCATACCCTTTTCCGACGGTACGGACATAGCCACGCCGTTTTTGAGCCTCAACTGCCCCGGCCTCACCGGCAATCCGCCAGGAATGGACTCCGGCACGCATCCCATGTCTATGAGGCCGCGATAGTTCGCCTTTCTCGAAAGCAGATACACCCGCGCGTCTATTAAGTAGGCAATCGCGGCAACAAGAAACAGATTCTTTGAAGGAATGCCCGACTGCAATAGCGCCGGGCCGATAACGACTACCGGGTTTTTCAGCCCGCTGAGGTCGTCTACGGCCTCTTCCATGTTCTCAAGCAGGACTCCGGTTGCCCTGAGTTCAGGCTCACAGGGAACCCTCAGCGCCTTTATCTTTGTTTCTATATAGGAGTTCTTCCCGCTATAACCTTTCATCTCGGCAAGGCCGATTACGATTGTATTGAGTACCGTCTCCTCGTGCCGCGGCACTGAATTAAGGTCGTAGTTGATAAAATTCCCAAGGCCGCCAGGCTGGCCTGATACGACTACCTTGGCCCCGCGCCTCCATGCCGCCCTGATCTGAACGCCCAGGACGGGGTTTATCGCGGTGGGGTCGCCGCCCGCCACGAAGATACCGTCCGATTTTTCTATATCAGATATGGCATTCGCCGTTGCCGCCGCGCCAAATATTTTTTCGATATACGCCTTTGCGGGGGCGTAATACAGTCTTGCCGTGGAATCTATGTTGTTTGAGCCGATGACGAATCTGATTAATTTCTGGAGCATATAGTTGTCTTCGTTTGAACACATACCGGAGGCCAGCGCCCCAATTGCCTTTGAGGTATGCTTTAATTTTATATCCTTAAGGTGTGTTGTAATATATGCAAGGGCCTTTTCCCAGCTTGCCGGCTCAAGTACCCCGTTTACCCTTATCATCGGGGTTTTTAATCTGCCTTCGCTCTCTACGTAGTCATAGCCGAAGCGCCCGCGTACACACAGAAGCCCCTTGTTAACGCCCGTACCGAGCTTAGGGAGCGTCCTTATTATCGTTGCCGCCCTCATCTGTAAGTGTGTCGTGCAGCCCACGCCGCAGAAACCGCACACGGTCTCTACCTCTTTCTCTACATACCACGGCCTGTAGCTATGCCTGTGGAGCCTTGACATAATCGCCCCCACTGGACATACCGTAAGGCAGTTCCCGCAGTATTCGCAGTTGTACTTATCGCCGGAGAATGGCTCTACAAAGGAATGTGCCCCCCTGCCGGTTACTGCTATGGCGTAGGCGCCCTGGGCCTCGCCGCACATCCTCGTACATCGCGCGCACAGAATACAGCGCTGCATATTTCTTACGATAAACGGATCATTGACGTTTTCAGGATGCGTGCGCTTGCCCTCGGCGAATCTGCCTTCGCTGCCGCCGAAGCGGGCGGCGTAGTCCTGAAGCAGGCACTCCCCTGCCTTGTCACAGACGGGGCAGTCAAGCGGGTGGTTTATCAGCAGGAACTCCAGCATCGCCCTTCTTGCCTTATTAATCTGTTCAGTCTCCGTAAATACGGCCATACCTTCGTTAACCTTTGTGGTGCAGGCAGTCTGAAGGCGCGAGACGCGCTCTATCTCTACAAGGCACATCCTGCAGCCGCCATAAGGCTCCAGGCCCTTCAGGTGGCAAAGCGTGGGAATTATTATTCCAACGCTCTTTGCCGCGTCAAGGATTGAGGAATCCCTTCCGGCCTCTACTTCCTGTCCATTTATTGTTAATTTGACCATATAATCAGTCCAGTTCTCCCATTGACAGGTGTCCCCATCTATGAGATGGATCGGTTACCTCACATTTTTTGTATTTCACGTGATACTCAAACTCCCCGCGGTAGTGTTTCATCGCCGAAAGAAGTACATGGGCAGCGCCGTCGCCGAGGGGGCAAAAGGTCTTGCCCGCGACATTTAAGGCCACATCCTCAAGCGTGGCAAGGTCTTCCATGTCCGCCATTCCATCTTCGATTCGTCCGAGGATTGTCCTCATCCAGCCTGTGCCTTCTCTGCAGGGCGTACACTTCCCGCAGGATTCATGCTCAAAAAAGCGCATCGCCCTCTCATATATCTTTACAATACACATGGTGTCGTCCAGTACGATAATCGCCCCCGAGCCAAGCATACTGCCGTGTTTCGCCAAACTTGCGAAGTCCATCGGACAGTCAATCTTATCCGGCGTCAATATGGAGGTAGACAGGCCGCCGGGTATAACGCCCTTCAGCGCTCGCCCACCCCGTATGCCGCCGCAGTGGTCATAGATTATCTCCCTAAGCGGCGTACCAAAGGCAAGCTCATACACACCGGGATTGTTTACCGCCCCGCTTACGCAAAACAGCTTTGTCCCCGGTGAGTCCTTTGTCCCCAGAAACGAGTAGGCCTTAGGAGAGGTCTCTATTATGTACGGTATGTTTGCAAATGTCTCTACGTTATTTACAATCGTGGGCTTGGCCCATGCCCCTGCGTTAACGGGAAATGGCGGCTTAATACGCGGCTCACCCCGTCTGCCTTCAAGGGAATTTATCAGGGCAGTCTCCTCGCCGCATATATAGGCGCCCGCCCCTCTGTGGACGGACAGGTGAAACCGGAAGTGTTTAGACATTATGTCGTTGCCGAGAAAACCCTTTTCGTATGCCTCTTTTATGGCCTCGTTTAGTATTTTTTCCGCTTGGGGATATTCCGCCCTTACGTATATGTACCCGCGAACTGACTGAAGGGCATAGGCGGCAATCACCATTCCCTCTATCAACTGGTGGGGATTTCTCTCCAGAATAACCCTGTCTTTAAAGGTTCCGGGCTCTCCCTCGTCCGCGTTGCATACGATATACTTAGGAAACTTAGGGTCTAATGACGCAAACTGCCACTTCGTCCCCGTCAAAAACCCCGCTCCGCCGCGGCCTCTCAGCCCGGACTTCTTAATATCGTCTATGATGTCCCTCGGCGTCATCTCATTTAAGGCGTGCTCAATGGCAAAATAGCCCCCCGCCTTTATATACTCCTCTATGCGGTGAGAGCTGGGGTTTTCTATATTTCTCAGGATTACATTTTTCATCTTTTATAATTCGCAGTCATTTTTTTATTTATAATTATCCAGGATTGCCTTTATATTGTCTATCGTGAGATTGAAGTGGCAGTCGTCGTTTACAAGCATGGCGGGGGCCTTGTCGCACGCCCCTATACATTCCATTATCACGAGCGAAAACCTGCCGTCGGCGGTTGTTTCGCCGTGGGAAAGGCCATAAGTCTTTTCAAGAAATTCCTCAAGCGTATTGGCGCCCATTATAAAGCATGCCACGTTTGTACAAAGATATATGACGTTCCTGCCCATAGGCCTTGTCTTGTAGAGGGAGTAAAACGTAACGACGCCTTTGACCTCGGCGGAAGGCACACCCGTCAGCCTTGAAACCGCCTCAAGGGCGTCCTCACCAAGCCAGCCATAAAGCTCCTGCGCCGCGTAGAGTGCAGGCAGGAGGACTGACCGCGTATGCGGATAGAGTTTCTTAAGGACCTTTATCTTGTCCTTCAGCCTGCGGCTTTTATCACCGGCTGCCATATCTGTTGCGGCCACACCTGTTGCCGCCCCGCCTGCCGCGCCGATAGTGTTATCCATCGCCTTCTTTATCCCCTCTTAAACATATAGGACGACAGGTCCATGTACTGTTTGTTCATATCTCTGATTATCTCGCAGAGCTGAATGCCGATATTTCTGTACACCTTCGCGGTAAGTGCCGGATTGGCGGTAATGAGTTTGTCGAAGTCGCTTTTTTCCATCTTGACCACCTCAATGTCTTTATCCGCAATGGTCATAGCCGTGTGGTCGGTGCCGTCAATAAAGGACATCAGGCCGAAACTCTCCCCCTGCTTTATGCTGGCATACGGGAGGATGTCTCCGTCCTGGGTTAACCTGCATATTCTCACCTTGCCCTTTAAGAGAAAATAGAGCGTACCGCCCTTTTCGCCCTCATTGTAAATGACATCGTTTATTCCATAGTTCTTCCTTTCGAACAAGGATGACAACAGCGCCTTATCGGCGTCGTCTAACCCGTCAAATATCCCAAACTGCCCAAACACCTCATTGAATCCCATAATATAAAACCCCTTATGCCAACCGTATTTTAGTAATTTATATTCACCTGTCGCATTCACCCAGGACTACGTCAATGGAGCCGATGTTGGCCACGACGTCGGCAATAAAACCCCCTTCACAGAGCCTCGGCAGCGCTGAAACGTGTATGAAAGACGGCGACCTGATTCTCATCCTGTATGGTTTCCCCGTGCCGTCGCTTATGATATAAAACCCCAGCTCGCCTTTAGGCACCTCAGTGGCAACGTATACCTCGCCGTGTGGGGCGGTCATCGGCCCCTTTGTTATCAGCGTAAAGTGGTGAATCAGCGACTCCATGTTATTTAGCACCTTGTCCTTGGGTGGAAGGGTGTATTTAGGCGAATCCGTTGTCATTATCGGCCCGGTTGGCAGGGCCTCTATGCACTGCCTCACGATGGCATTGGATTGCCTCAGCTCTTCCATACGGCAGAGATACCTGTCATAGACATCGCCATTTTTCCCAATGGGAACCTCAAACCGTACGAGGTCATAGGCGTCATAAGGGAAATGTTTTCGCACGTCATAGTCAACGCCGCTGCCGCGAAGCGCCGCACCCGTCAGGCCGTAATTTACAGCCTCTTCGGCAGAGATAATCCCAACCCCAACGGTTCGCTTCAGCCAAATCCTGTTGACATTTATCAGCGTCTCATACTCTTTAATCTTATCAGGGAAGTCTTCGGTGAACTGGTAGAGCGTGTCGATAAACTCCTGAGACACATCGTTTCTGACGCCGCCTATGCGCGGGTACGTTACGGTAAGCCTCGCGCCGCAGAGCATCTCAAATAGCTCCAATATCCGCTCCCTCTCTCTGAAGGCATAAAGAAACACGGTCATTGCCCCAATGTCAAGGGCGTGAGTTGCCAGCCACAGCAGGTGACTAGCGATTCTTGACATCTCAGACACCATCGTCCGAATATACCTGGCCCTCAGGGGCAGGGCAATATCGAATAGTCTTTCAACGGCAATGCAGTAGCCCACATCGTTTGTCATTGACGATATATAGTCAAGCCTGTCCATCAGGGGAATGGACTGAAGATATGTCATACCTTCGGCCAGCTTTTCTGTGCCGCGGTGCAGATACCCCACATAGGGGGTGCATTTGACGACGGTCTCGCCGCTCACCTCAAGCCTCAGGCGAAGCACGCCGTGCGTAGACGGGTGCTGCGGTCCCATGTTGATGGCCATCTCTTTTGTCTTTAGCTCTTTTATCTCATCCATTAATCATCTCACTTAATTATCTCACTGCCGTTATATTATAATTATCCCGCCATAATATGATACTATTTCTTATTATACCAGCCAAATTTCTTGAAATCCTCCGATTTTCTAAGCACTTCTTTGAATCCGCCCCATTCCCCGTCTTCGGGGCCTGCCGTGGGGTAGTCCTTTCTCAGTGGATGGCCGTCCCAGTCTTCGGGCATGAGGATCCTTCTTAGGTCAGGATGCCCCTCAAAAACAATCCCGTACATGTCAAAACATTCCCTTTCGTGCCAGTCGGCGGTCTTCCAGACGCTGACAACACTCTGTATGGGTTCCTTATCGGGGACCTGGACATTCAGCCGTATTGTGTGCCTGTGGGTCATGGAATACAGATTATAGACAACCTCAAACCGTGGTGTTTTTATTTTTTTATAATCGACTCCGCAGAGGTCTCTGAGATAATCGAACATAAACTCAGGGGTGTCGTGAAGACAGCGCGCAATCTGCAGTATCTTGTCTTTTTTGAGAGTAACACCGGTCTGCCCGCGAAATTCCTTTACCGCGATGACCTCACCTTGGAATTCACTATTGAGAGTATCGGCTATTTTAGAGGGCTCCACCGCATCCTCTCCTTGCTGATAATAGCCTGAAGTTTGATAATGCCGTCAAAAAGCGCCTCAGGCCTGGGCGGACACCCCGGGATGTACACATCAACGGGCAAAAATAAATCACAGCCCTGGACAACGCTATAAGTCCTGTAAACATTGCCCGTGCAGGCGCAGCTGCCCATTGCGATGACATATTTGGGTTCGGGCATCTGGTCATAGACTTTTCTTACGATAGGGGCCATCTTTTTTGTCACCGTACCGGCCACAATCATGCAGTCTGCCTGGCGTGGTGAGCCACGAAAGATAATTCCTAAGCGGTCAAGGTCGTAGTGGCTTGACCCGGCGGCCATCATCTCAATTGCGCAGCAGGCAAGCCCGAAGGTCACCGGCCACAGGGATGACTTTCGTCCCCAGTTGATAACCTTATCCAGCGTTGTAATAATGGTATTAGCGCCGGGGATTGCCTTAATCCCCTCCTCGACATCAACCAGACCCAAGGCCCCGTCAATAATCATGACATCGCCCTGCCCTTCCAGATTTTAAGCGCGTTAATCCCAGACAAAGGCATCTTTCCTCCATGCGTAGATATATCCGACTACCAGCACCAGTATGAACAGCAGCATCTCTACAAGTGCATACAGGCCGATTTTATCAAACGACACTGCCCAGGGATAAAGAAACACGGCCTCTACGTCGAACACGACGAACAATATGGCTATGATGTAGTATTGTACAGAAAATTTCTGGCGCGGCTCCCCCTCCGGCACCATGCCGGACTCATAGGTGGAGAGTTTCTCGTCATATGGCCTGCGCGGCCTGAGGAGATAGCCGAACAGGATGCTGCCGAGGCCAAAGCACAGCGCGATAATCATAAAAATCAAGACCGGCAGATAACTGACCGGCGTATATGTGCCAGGCATATAAAAACCACCTTCGCTAAATCACGCAGGCGACACTAAAGCCCAAGCAGCGCTAACGCCCAACCGGCGCGGATTTCCACACTCGGGCAAATGCCCGCGTTTGACTGCCTTATTAAACACCAAAGATTCAGACATTGTCAACAATAAAATTTGACACAGTAAAATTTAACTGGCCTGCCAAAGTAAAAATTGAGATTTATGTATTGAATAAGCCAGAGGTATTCTGTTAACCTTATAACCGTAAATCTAACTGGGAATCAAAAGGATAACTACAATGGAAGCATTGATGAGGGGTATAATGGCGAGGCTGCTATGGGAGACGGGGGCGGTGAAGGTCTCTGTGGAGAGTCCGTTTCAGTTGGCATCCGGGAATTTCAGCCCACTCTACATAAACTGCCGGGCGCTCATCTCGAATGCCGCGGCGATGGATATGATCACGGCCTTCAGCCACTATTTATGCGCGTCGAAGGGTTTTCAATTCGACGTTGTGGCGGGTGGTGAGACGGCGGGGATACCGTTTGCGTCCTACATAGCGGGCAGGCTGTCAAAGCCGATGGTATATATAAGGAAAAAACCCAAGGGCTACGGGATGGGCTCACTGGTAGAGGGCGTGTTAAAAGAAGGTGATAGGGTTTTACTCGTAGAGGATTTAATAACAGACGGGAAGAGCAAAGAGGGGTTTATCAGTGCGATCCGAGGGGCTAATGCAGAGATAAGCCACACACTGGTAGTATTTGACAGAGAACAGGGAGGCCAAGAGTTCTTAAATCGCCTGAACGTAGAGCTGCACCCCCTATGCACACTAAAAGGCGCGATAGCCGATTGGTCGAAGATGGAACTAATCCCGGAGGACACAAAAAAGGAAATCGAGTCTTACCTCGAAAACCCGCAGGGTTGGCACGAACGGAGGGGGCTTGGGTTTAAGTAGTGGGATTATCCTTATTAAAAGTCGGTCAATATTAGAAACAGGCCTCCCTTTCCAAGTCATCATAGGCGGCATCTATTTCCCTCTGTAATTCAATCGTCTTGTGAATCGATGTAACGATTCTGCAATAATTTTGTATTTCGTCGAGCGATGATAACGCCCTCCCCTTTCTGTCCTTTAACCATTTATCACAGACCTGATAACCGCCAAGCCGATATTTCCACACGTCCTCTGAAACGCCCTCAAAATATTGAGATTTGTTTATATAAACACGTTTAGAGCTGTCGTCGTATTTAAGTTTCCCGACCATGCAGTCTCCTCTTCCCTGAAATTTTGAGATTGGTGCGTTTAACTCCGGCGATTGAAGCAAATGTAATTCGACAAGCCTTTTGCCATAATCAGCCATTTTACTAAATATCCCAACGTCCCAGGTGAAAGGAATTCGGGGGAAATCACTCCTGAGAAATTCCGCATATTTAGTCCTATATTTATCAGAATAGAGCACAGCGTAGATGTAATAAAATATTTCTTCGGGGGATGTGTCTTTCTTAAATGCTTTTGATAATGATTTGAGTATTTCAGGTTTTATGTTTGGTTCTTTTGTCTGTTCCTCTACATGTAACAGACCATTTTTTTGATAAAGATAAGAGGGAAAAACAACAGCTCCTCCTCTCCTGAAAAGATTAAAATCTGTAACATATTTTGATGCAAACACTACATCATAAGACACTGAACCAACCGAACTCCATTGGCGGTCAACACAAAGCCCTAAGTTATCACCTTGCATCATATGTCTCATTACTTCTATGCGCGGCCTGCATATGAAGCCTCTGGACTTCCCTGTGTAATATGTATATCGAATATCGAATGGACGGTATAAGACCGGCGTAATCTTATCTCTGTCTATGCCTGCTTCTATCAAGTCTTTTTGCGCAAGTTCAACTTTCCATTCTATTGAATCCCTGCCTAAATTGTAAGTTTGCCGTGCAAGCTCGTGGTTAAGTTTAGAAAAATTAAGTACCGCCTGCCATACATCCTCTTTAGTCCATCCGATTGTAAGATTGTCTCTTGCCGTAACGATGCCGACACTGTTAACAGGGAATATCTCGGTAATCTTCGTATATGTCTCATATAGGGCATAAAACCTCTCGTCTGTCTGCTTGAAAAAATAATATTCGGATTTAGGGGTTATGTCTTGCCAGTGTGTTGTCTTAATATCGTTGTCCGAAAGCCACGAATATTTTGATTCTCTCTCTCCCCATAGTTCAGAGTAGGACACTGTTTTCAGAATCCCTTTTTTCTTAACAAAGATGGCTATAGCAACTCCCTGCCGAATATCGAAGACATTTTCGTCTTTTGAACCATCGGGACATTTCTCTTTTTTCAGACTGTTGCCGTGCAGGTCTAAAATATATATCTCATCAAAGCTCTTCATCAGGGATTGTCTCATCCCTCTAAATGTCGGATTATCAAGATAGCTGTGGTTGGTAATAAATCCCAGGATTCCTTCACCGGCCTGCACTATTTTCCACTCTGCAAAACGGATGAATTTCACATAATCGTCCTGAAGCCACTTAGGATTTTTCTCGTTTAAGGGCTTACCGTCGATTTTATGATACGCCTTTATTTCTTTTTTAATCCAATCCCCGATATTTGATGAATGCCCTGAATATGGCGGGTTTCCTAATATCACCAGTATGGGTTGTTTGCTTTTTATTTCACCTGCCGCGTGAGACTCTGCCGAAAGAGAGGCCATGAAAGGAAGCCTCGTCTCTGCAAGTTCTTCCATCTCCAGCGTATTAGTGAGGTAAAGTTTTACCCTTTCGTTGTCTTTCAGGGTATAGCCTAAACTCTCCAACATAAATGACATATTCAGATGGCCGACCGCGTATGGAGCCATCATCAGCTCGAATGCATAAAAATGCCCTATTATATGCCTTCTTATAAAATTTTCCTTTCCGCCATCTCCCCATGTTGAGACGTACTCATCAACGGCAAGCCTCGCCGCCTCCGCTAAAAATGTAAGCGTCCCCGCAGCCGGGTCTAAAACCGTTACAGTATCATTGGCAAGTCCATCGGGTTTATTGAATTTTTCCTTAAGAATTATGTTTAATGAACGAACGATATAAGATACTACCGGTTCGGGGGTATAATAAACCCCTCGCATCTCCCTTGTCCCGGGGTCATATGCAGACAGAAACGTTTCATAAAAGTGTATGACAGGGTCTTTTCCCTTCTCTTTATGAAAATGAAGTAGCTTATTTATGTCCGTTACCGCTAATACCTCCGATATGTCGTCAAGAATCCACTCCATTTGCAGAGGAATGTCTTTCCACGATATAAAATAAAATATGTCCCTCAATATGCCTATAGTCTTAGGAATATTATCGTAAGCGAGCTTTCTGTTGAATCCATTTTCCGAACGCATTCTGGCGGCAAACAATCCATACATAATAGTTTGGGCATAGAGGTCTGCGAATTCTTTTTCGGAGAGGCCGTTTATAAGATATACTTTAAATGCTTCGTAAAATCCACTGATGGAAAAATCACTCCCAGATTGAGCTCTCTCCATCAGCTCATGCGTGATAACCTCATCTCTCATAAAACGTGTCCTGTTGGCAAGCTCAACTGCCAGGCTCTCCGCATCGTAAACCTTTGGCAGAGAAAACGAAAAATATTTTTCAAACAACATCATTAATTCCGCTTCATTTTCTACCGGTGGGGTTGTTTTTAGTTTATGCAGGATAAAGGGCTTACAGGTAGTGACTTTATCTGTTAACTTCCCATTTTTATAGAGTCTGAATTCTAAAAAATTGGTCAATATCAAATTTGGGAAGGTGTTTAAGTATCTTTTTAACTGTTCAGTATCCTCTATCTTATCCAGATTATCTGTTGAAGGATGTTTGGCCTCTATATATCCGGTAATGTGCTGCTTGCCGTCCCATACCCTGAAATCGGGATTACCGGCTACGGTTTTTTTCGGATTAATCCTTATGTATACGTTTCTTTTATCAACTGAATCGCAATACGCTTGCAGCAAATCCGCAAGGATTGAATAAAAACTCTCCTCTCTGTCATCGCCATGAAGGGCGGCTTCGGTAATTTTTTTCAGATACGAGTTTAACATGTCTGCCCTTATTATAAATCATTCGGTACGATAAATAAAATTCGGCAAATATCAAAACATTGAAAACATCGAAGTCCCTATAGTTCAACTATGGTAATATAACACGCAGGCGGCAAGGATTCGCGGTTTCAGATGAAGACATAAGAGGATTGGCTTGCTATTTCGCCAGCCCAAATAGCCGGGCGATTAACTCAAGCGCTTTGGGATTGGTTAAAAGTATGATAGAGGCAAGGACTATAAATATGATCTTCTGCTCAAGACGCAGTGCCCTATACTCACCCTTCATTTCAGCCCTTAGCTCTTTGAATTGGCCGTCGACTCTTTTGAACTCACCATCAACCCTTTTGAATTCACCCATGATTTCTGCCTTAAATTCAGCAACATCGGCTTTAGTAGCCAGCTCTTTAGTGAGTTCCTCTTTAATCTCCGCTTTCATTTGGACGGCAACAGCCTCAGCCTTTTTTTCGATGGCGTCAAGTGAGGCCGTCAGGATTTTCCCGACCTCGCGGGCATCCTCCTTACCGATCTTTTTCTCAAGCAGATCGTATATCTCTATAGGCAGCATTGTTGACATGATTT
>JADFXO010000359.1 GCA_015233485.1 Nitrospirota bacterium | reverse complement strand
CTTGCCGATAAGCTATCAAAAATGAGGAAGGAGTTGAGGATTGAGCCGGTCGAGGACAGTACAGAAAAAAAACAAAAGGAGAAAGTACCACGCGACAGCATCAAAGTCATCGCGCTTGCCAAGAATTACCAGATGTACAAAGACCAGAGCGGTACGAGTTATGCCTTCGTCAGGGGGCGTTCGATTCCCATAGATGGGAAGCAATTTCAGAACATTTTAACAAACGATTTTTATAAGTCCGAAAAATATCCGGCAGGTCGAGAGGCCATAAATTTGGCAATTTCTGTCTTATCTGCTCAAACGGCTGAAGAGGGCTTAGAGAAACGGCTGGAGCTTAGGGTATATAGGGATAATGATACTATCTATTATGACCTGTGCAATGGTCGGGTAGTTAGAATTTCTGGCAAAGAATGGAGTGTTGAGCCAGCAAAACCTATGTTTAGGAGTATGCCACACCAGAAAGTGCAGGTTGAACCCACACATGATGGAGACATTCACAAATTTTTCGATTATGTAAACGTACCGGAACATTCAAAACTCATTATGCTTTGTTACCTTGTTGCGTGCTTTATTCCAGATATTGCAAGGCCAATTTTACACCCCATTGGCTCACAAGGTACTGGCAAAACCACGAAGGCTAAAGCCATTCGGGCACTGATAGACCCGTCCAATGCCGATGCCCTGATAACGTCAAAAGACGAGAATGAGGTTAAACTGAACCTTTACAACAATTATTATCCGGTTTTTGACAATTTATCTGGAATAGATAGCAGGCTATCGGATATTTTATCACAAGCAGTAACAGGGTGTGGCTTTGAGAATCGGGAGCTGTATAGTAATAATGCCGTAAGGACATATTACCTTCAGCGAACAATGTGCCTGACTGGCATCACTTGTGTAATAAAAAAGCCAGACCTTATGGAAAGGGTGTTACTCATGCCTTTGGAGCGGATAGACGAAAGTGACCGCAAAGAGGAGCGGTTGTTTTGAGATAATTTCAATGCTGATAAACCTTTCATATTGGGCGGCATATTCGATATTCTTTCAAAGGCAATTTCAATTTATCCCGCAGTACGACTTGAGCGAAAACCACGCATGGCCGACTTCGCAACTTGGTGTTATGCGATAGCTGAAGCTCTGCAATACTCCGGCGACGACTTCCTGAAAGTCTATAGCCTGAACGGAGAAAAACGAGAAGACGAACTCATTCATGGGGATATTTTGTTACAGACGATTATCATGTTTATGTCGGACAGGGATGCTTACACAGACCATATGAAGGACTTTTATAAAAAACTAAAGGAATTGGCGAGTCCTGAATCCGACGATAAGAGCTTTCCCAAAGGTGAAAATAAGTTGCGGTCAGCACTCGAACGTATCCGTGAAACTTTAAACGGCAGGGGTATCCTTTTTGCAATACTCAATCGAGATGCCATTGGCTATAAAATTTCGTTGTGGAAAAAGAATAATGTAGATAGGGATGTACATACTGAAAATGTATCTACACGCTATAAAACCAAAAACGACGCCATAAATGTAGGTAGTGTATGTAGTGTAGATAATATTACTAAAACTTCCGGTGAAGGAAAAAGAGGGGGGTTATCAGAGTCCACGCATGATGCAGAGGTTGAAGGTTTTGGAAAAGTACGTACACTATCTACATTACGTACATTCCCAAGCACTGAAGCCAGTTTACACGATGTAAATAACAGTGTAGATACTATGGGGCTATCTACACTACATGCACAGGCATCAACACTTATCATTGACAATAACAATCCCGACGATGAGCCACTTGTTGAGATTTCGTCAGATATTATGAGGGTTAATCAGGTATGACGTATATTGCAAATCGTAAATTTAAACTCAAGACGCCGTCGGGGATAGAGAACCTATGCGCTGGTGATATGTTCTTACTAACAAACGAAACGGCAATCCAGCCCTTGATAGCAGGTGGATACGTTTCTATTTTTAAACAAAGCAATGTCGAGCCGGTTCAGGGGATAACGACCACAGAGGCCGTCGAGATATGTCAACGAGCTTCAACAGCGTCCACTTGTACAGAGCGGCAACAACGCTATTACCCTGGACTTGACCACATGGAGTATGTTTGTAACAAGACTGGCCGGTTATGCCAGTACGGAAGCGGGGATTTTTTCGATGACTATATGGAGAGGGCGGCTATCATGGAGTTTGACGGCAACCTTGACAGAGCGGATGCGGAACGCAAAGCATACGAATTGATTAAGGGCAAATACGGCTATGAGACACGAAAAAACTAAGACCAATGGGGATGAGGCTTGAAAAGCAGTCTTGAACCGGATGACATACAGGCGATAGCAGAGGCGGTCATGGAACGTCTGAAGCCCTCTATTGCCGGTAATGGCAAGCGTGAGTATGAAGACGTTATCTTCGACAAGAAATCCCTTGCCGCATATCTCAAAGTATCTGAAAGCACGATTAGCAAACTGGTAAGTAATAAGCAAATACCGCATTTCAAGATACAGGCTGGTCAATCCGGTGGTGTGCCTTTCAGACAACGGGATATAGATAAGTAGATTCAACGGCAGACAATACCAGAATCTAACACCTTCACCGGCAAATTTAGGTAAAGCGGTAACATGACTGTATATCAAACACGCTTAGTAAATTATCACGTAATATCGGCATGTTATAAACCACTATGCACTAAACTATGCAGTACAAAAATAACCCCTGACATAAACATAGTTTAAGTGTATCATATCTATATGAAAGAGTGGACACCGACAGAAATTAAGGCTTTCAGGCAGCGGCTTAACCTTTACCAGAAGGATTTTGCCGCATTATTACATGTAACGGAACAGTACATCTGCAATCTTGAAAAGGGGGTGAAAACACCGGGCGGTACGTTG
Organism: Nitrospirota bacterium; assembly: GCA_015233485.1. Lineage (GTDB taxonomy): Bacteria > Nitrospirota > Thermodesulfovibrionia > Thermodesulfovibrionales > Magnetobacteriaceae > Magnetominusculus. Next base: position 1,435 of record JADFXO010000359.1, on the reverse strand, counting down.
AGAGCATTACTTGATTGTCTTGAGCAAAAGGAAAACGAAAAAGGAAAGGAGGTTACAAAGAGACATGGCAAAACACAAAGGACTCTATAAACAAAAGGGTTCAGATTTTTACTGGTTACGATATGTCGGCCACGATGGTAAAGTTATCCGTGAATCTGCAAAGACCACGAACTTTAAAGAGGCACAGGCAAAACTCGAAAACCAGAGGCGGGCTATCCGTGAGGGCAAAGAGCCTGAACCTATCAAGAGAATCTCAAATTTTACGTTCAGACAGCTTTCGGAGCAGTATTTAATTTGGGCTGAACGGCAACGCTCCTTTCGCAGTAAGAGAGGGTTTATCTTACAATTGGTAGATGTTTTTGGAAATCTACCATTGAGGAGCTTCAATACTATGCAAATCGAGCAGTTTCAAACACGCAGGATAGAGAAGGGCAATAAACCTGCAACGGTCAACCGCCTTCTGGCAACCATGAAGCACATGTTCACAAAGGCCGTTCAATGGGAAATGGCTGATGATTCCACGTTTAAAAAGATAAGACAGGTGCGGTTACTTGAGGAAAATAACAGGCGCTTGCGGTATCTTTCAAAAGACGAATGTAAGGAGCTTCTTAGAAACTGCAATGGATACCTGAACGCAATCGTTACCTTCGCACTCAACACAGGGTGTCGTAGGGGTGAAATCTTGTCGGTAAAGTGGGATAATATAGACCTGACGCATGGTTTTATCAGGCTTGACCGCACAAAGAACGGGGAGTGTCGGGACATACCTATCAATGACGACTTGAAGGCCGTATTGCAAAGTATAACAAGGCGGCTTGATATTCCCTATGTATTTTTTGATGAGACCACGGGTAAGCCTTTCAATGATGTTAAGAGAAGTTTTCAAACAGCTTGCAGAAGGGCAGGAATAAGGGACTTTCACTTCCACGACCTACGTCATACCTTCGCCAGTCATCTTGTGATGGGCGGAGTTGATATTACCACAGTATCAAAACTTTTGGGACATAAGAGTTTGACCATGACATTGAGATACAGCCATTTATCACCGAACCACCTACAGAATGCCGTAAACGTGCTGGACATAACAGGAAACGCTGACGAAAAACGAACTGCATATTTACTGCATAGTCAGGCAGTGAACTAAGATTGAAAATGAAAGGTAACCCATTGAAAATAAAGGAAGCCACCGAGAGGATTTGAACCCCCGACCGGCTGATTACAAATCAGCTGCTCTACCAGCTGAGCTACGGTGGCAATGACCTTCTTTAAAGATAACATTTTTTAAAATTTTCTGTCAACTGCCTGACACGCACGGTAAATTTGTTCTCCATCAGGCAAGTGCCGTAGAAGCAGAGTTTTTTGACATACGTAAGTAGTCGAAGACCAAGCGAATGTTAAGCATAAGCTCTCTCATTTTCTGTGCTACGCTGCGGAC
>JADFXO010000358.1 GCA_015233485.1 Nitrospirota bacterium | reverse complement strand
ATGCTGGAGGTCTCCGTGGGCGACGCGATAAGACCGGAGCGTCTTGTACATATCAAGAAATTGGCCGCGAATGCTCAGAATGGCTTCTTTGTCTTGTCTTGCGACACAGCCGCCGACATATCTGTCGAGGGGGATGCCGTCTTGCCACGGCATTTTTACAATAGGATACACCTGCCCGTTGACGCTTATCCCTCTGGCAATGTACTGGACTTTCAGAAAATACTCGCAGTTAATACTCATCAGGCAATCTGCAATTTGTTCGCAGCGCGTTTGTATGTCATCGGGGGCGTTTAGGAAGCATTTCACCGCGTACTGGCCACTTGGCGTGAATATCTTATAAACGGAGGCGAAATTGCCCGACCTGACACGCGGCAGTCCCATCTTGTCAGACTCTACGGTGCCGCTTCTTAGTTCATCATCAAAAAGAGACAGGCGCGGGTTCTGGAGGGCCTGCTGGTATTGCTGGGGCAGCGGATATTTCCTCACGGCAGTTTTCCTATTGTTACGGACAGGAGTGTGGCGTCGTCGTTTTTCATCTGCTTGGTCTCTCGAAGTCTTTCTATGAAAAGCCTGAACGCCGCCTCGCTTTTTATCCTACTAAGGGTCTTCCACGGAGAGAAACCGTCTTCGCGGCTTCTCAAAAACCATTCAGCAAGGGCGTCAGACAAAAGAAACACCATATCGCCCTGCCTCAATTCCCCGCTTTTTGTTACGATGTGAGCGTCATCTGCGCCGCGGAGGCTTGAGATTAAACAGGGGGAGTTGTCAAACTCAGCGGAGCTGTCAATTGGAAAGGCGTCAATCAGGCAATCGTCGCTAACGATAAAGACGCACACATCGCCTACGGCGGCCGCCTCCCATTTATAGGCAATTTTTTGAAAAAACAATCGTTTTTTCGACGGCTGCCCGGCAATCGGGGCAAGTCTTACGCATGTGAAAGCGGCATGAGAGCCTTGGGCTGCCTTTTCCTCCGCATACCACGGCAGCGTCCTCGTTAACAGGAGTTCGCTCCACTTTGCGCTGGAACTTTCAATAGCTGCTTGCATGGCCTGTTTTAATCCTGAATTTTCCGGGGCTGCGCCCGAAATAAACGAATCCACCAGCATGTTGGCAAATTCTTTTGAGAATATGGATTCGGTCGCCCCGTCGGCAATGCACAGGGTATTGTTATTAAAGCCGTACGCGTCTGCATAATCGCCGGGCTGATTGCCATTTTTTTGAATGCCATAGGCCTTAAGTCCGCTGATAGGTTTATTATAGGTAGCGTTTATCTTAGATTCCCAACCCTCGTGCCAATGTCTATGAACTTAATCAGAGAAACGAGGTCGGCGTTAAAACCAAAGCCCCGCGACTGCGCAAGGACGTTATAACCTTCCTTTTGCGCGGCCTGCATCATCGGCTCAGGAAGCATGCTTGACATCTCAAACAGGGACTTCCCAAGCTGGTCCGGCAGTTGCGCGTCCGTGTCGGGATAGAGTATCGGGATTGCCTTTTGAGAGGATATGTGGATGTTAAAGAACAGGACGTTGCCGTTATTTGTGCCAAGCCTATACAGGTCCATAGCGCAGGGAATGGGATTTCCGTCTGTTGAGTCGCCGTCTGTGATGTTGATGGCAATAGGCGGGTAGCTGTCAGCGTGTTCAACAGTCCAACGCTCAAGGATAGTCTTCGCATACGAAATAGCCTTGCACATCGGCGTGGCGTTATTGGCCACAGGCTCAAACCAGATCGGGAATTTCACAGGGCGTTCCACTGTACCGCCGCCTTCGCCGGGGAACTGCTGCATACGCTCCTCAATTCTCAGGGGATTGTTGCCAAGCGCCTCTACTTTGATAAGCTCCTGGGCGGCAAAGACTCCGGAGAAGGCCGTGGCCACCTGGGGATTGCCATATCCTATTACGCCGACCTCAAAATAGTCGCGTATGCCGTCGTCTTTTGTGCATTTCAACACCAGATTCGCAAGTAGTTTGTTTATCGTATCCGCCACGCCGTGGCTCTTTGAAATGGAGTCACTGCCTCCGAACGGGTCGCTCATTGAACCGGATTGGTCAATCAGAAATAGAAAACAACCCGGATTGCTTCGGCTTATCTCTGCGTCATACATATTTAATATCTCCTCTTTTAGTCCACGGTTTATTCGCTCAGAATCAACAGAAACCTCATCACCTCGCCAAGGGCGTCCCTGACAGAGACCACATCCCTTCTCATGCCGCTTATCTCCTTGCCGTACGTGGCCGCAGAGGTCTCTATTATGCCGTTTTCCATACCGGTTATGCTGTCTTTGACGGCATAAACCGCGTCTTCCATTTGCCGTGATATGTTTGATATTATCTGCTCAATGGTCTTGGTCTCATCAATTGGCGCGGCGGGTTCCTTTCTGATTCTGGCAGCCAACATCGTTATCGACGTCTCTATTTCGATTATTCGGCCTTCGATCTTTTCAAACGTCTGGCCGGGTGTAAGCCCGTGAGTCTTTTCGATGTCCATTATGGTGTTTACAAGGTCGACGATGCTGTATTTCATAGCGTCGAGGGAGGTGTCCATATGGCGCGTTATGTCAGATGTTTTTTCCTCTACTGCCCTGATTTTATTTGTGAGGGCGGTGCCGCTTTCGGATTCGGCAGCGGCGTATTTCTTGATTTCGGTATCCAGCTTTGTTATTGCTACGTCGATTTCATTGAGCCTGCTCTGCACTTTTTCGATAGCCGCGATGTTGTCTTTATAAATGGTCTCAGATATGGCGTTGAGGTTATTCGCTGATTCTAACGAATGGAGCTCGGAGTGCTCTAACTGCTTGGCCATAATCGCCGATAGCACATCCTCAATGGCCGAGATTTCCACCCTCAGGCCGGTGAACTCCTGTTCAAATTTCTTTTGAGAAGCGTCTTTGAGATTGCGCTGCAGGTCGATTACGCCGTTTTTCATAGCCGTGGCGGCGTCATCTATTTGCCGCGAGACGGTTGATATTTGTTCGCCGACGGCCTTTATCCCTGATGAGAGGGCGGCGGAGGATTCTATGTTCTTCTCTGAGGCTGTTTTTATTTCTGAGTCCATCCTTGTGAGCATATCTGTCGTGGCGGCGATGTCGTCATGGAGTTTTTTAATCTCTTCAGATTGATGTTCGTTGCGAGGGGGTGGTTTGTTGCCTTTCAAAGCCAGAAGGACAAGCAAGACGACGCTGATTGCTGACAGTCCTATGAGCAAATAAATAAGCACATGGTTAACGGGGAACTCCCCGCCTTGCTTGGGATAATTTATGGGATAGCTTATGGGATAGCCGGGCGAAGAGCCAACGGGCGGCTTGCTGTCTTTAGGGACATTGTTAGTGAATTCTTTTTTTGCGGTAATATCAGCACCGTTATAGTTGAACTTAATAGCTGCCGTGTATTTGCCGTTTGGAGCGGAGAAAGGAAACTCAAACAGATACATTGTCTTCAGCCCCGATGTGGCAGCCTTTGCCAAACGTGCGACATCTGCGTATTTCGGGAACAGGAAGAACTGCCCGCCGCTTATCTCCGAAATTTTCTTCAGGAACCCGATGTATTCATACTTGCCCAGCGCTATAGTATATATCGGAATATGTGCTTGCCTGACGGCAGCGATAACGTCGGCCTCTTCGACGCTGCTGTGTTCGTCTTTGCTGTCCGTGATTAATAAAATGGCAGACTTAGGCGTCGGAGATGAAGACGATAGTTTAATGCACTCGGCAACGGCCTTAAAGAGCACGGTTCTGGGCTCATCTGCCAGCAGCTCATCCACTTTGTTATAGATGATGTCCCTGTCTTTGGTAAACCCGATGGCTTTATTAACTCCGGCTCCGAAGGTTACGAGGGCGGCGTAGTCGCTTTCCTTGAGATAACCCATGAATTGGGCAATAATTTTCTTTGCCTCGACTATTGGAACGCCTTTCATGCTTCCGCTTACATCCAGTGCAATAATTAACGATAGCGGGTCATCGGATGTCTGTTTAAATGAGAAATCGGGGATTTTTTTGTCGTCAATGTGAAGCGTAAAACTGTCTTTTTTCAATCCCCCGATGGGATTGCCATTTTTGCCACGAACGGCCGCTGATGCGGAGACCTTGCCGTCGTATGGCGCGGAGATATCAGAAATCTCTATGGACGGGGCGTCTTGCGAGGGAGCTTGCTGGCCGAAGACAAAGGAATAACAAAGCATGGCCGCGAAAAATACATAAAACGCGGTCTTGAATCTCTGGCTATAAACATATCTAAGCGCTGATTTTACCGGCATAGCAAGCGCCCCGCCCGCATCTCAGGCATGGCCGCCAAGCGCGCAAGCCGTCCCCGGCCAGCCGCAACAATGCCCAATCACGTAATCATACACACCG
>JADFXO010000357.1 GCA_015233485.1 Nitrospirota bacterium | reverse complement strand
AATGGTTGTTTAATGATGATTTTTCCTATTCTGAGATATGAAGGACAGATTCCGGACAAGCCGGAATGACGGACTAAGGAAAGGCAGTGCAGAAATCATTGCAACTTCTAATGAAAACTTGTTTTATCCGCCAGAACAAATTTACCGTGGGCGGAGCAAACGCATTTGAAAATTACAATAGAAATTTCCTATGTAGTTAACACCGTTTCTTCACTAAAAAAACACATGGATTTCTGCTTTCGCAGGAATCCATGAACCTCGCTACCGGAGCCGACTGCATGGGCAATTTCCGCATATTGACCGCTGGTTGCTTTTATCACATCCAATCGATTAAAATTTCATTGTCGCAGTGGAAAATCGGCTTATGAGAAAACTTATTCTATTTTTGATATTATTAACCGCGTTGGTTTATTTGCCGTCTGCATTTGCCGAGACGCTCATGGTTGCGGTTGATAATGTTACAGTTCATGACGCACCGGAGCTGTACTCTGATGTCAGGTTTCAGCTCTATCGGGGTATGGAAATAACCCCGGAGAAGCGGTCGCAACAGGGCAGCGTTACGTGGGTTAGGTTTGACATTCGCGACCATAAGTTCTGGGCGGTCGAAAAACAGGACAATACCACAGAGCCGCTTTTATCACGAAAAGTTGAAATTGATTTCTGCACCGGCAGCGATAAGAAAATCGTCGTTAATAAGAAACTGCGTACCCTGACCGTTTTTAATAGAAACGACAGCGGCTGGGACGCCGCTAAGACTTATACCATCGGCCTTGGCAAGGGCACCGGACTGCGCGCGGAGACACGCACAATTACCCGTCCCTACGCCTACCTGACTCTCAAGGGTAATAGGAAATTTGATCTCTTCGAAAGCACAGGCAATGCCCTAAACGCGGCCCTTGGCGGTGAGGCTGTGATTGTCCTTGATAAGGCCGCCAATACCCTCGCCCTCTACCACCTGAAGCACGGTAAGCTGGATGACGAGGAGCCGCAGATGTATTCATGCGGGGAAAAAATCATCGCCGGAGATTATGTCGTTGAATTCGCCGAAGATAAATTTAACTTAATTATTAATAAAGACCTGTATACCAAGTCAAAAAAGTTTGATCGCCAAACCCCCGAAGGCGTTTATTACATCGCGAGGAAAAATCCCGTAAGCCGCTTTGGCCTCGACCCGCAAACAAACAGCGCACTGCCCTCTCTACAGCTCAGCTACCCGAATTCCTTCGACGCGTGGGACGGCCTGCGTTATGGACTAATTTCCATAGAACAGTATAAACGCATCACGGCGGCCACGCTGCACATGAAACTCCCGCCGCAAGATACCCCGCTGGGAAATCTTATCATGATTCACGGCGGTGGAAACGACGACTGGACTGCCGGGTGTATCGCACTTGAGGACGAGGATATGAAGGAACTCCTCAATAGGGTTGGCCCTCATACATGCGTGGAAATCAAGTAACCGCTTAAGTGAAAAGCGTGCTTGTTGGAATGAGCGGAGGGGTTGACTCATCCGTAACCGCGTATTTATTACAGAAAGAAGGTTACCGCGTCCATGGATTGAGCCTCATATTCTGGGAAACGAGGTTTAGCTCCGGCACAACCGCCTGCTGCTCCATTGACTCCGCGCTTGATGCGGCAAAGACTGCCTCCATCCTTGGCGTCAGCCATTCCACTAAGGACGTGCGCGTTGAGTTTATGGAACGCGTCATAGAGCCATTTATCGCGGGCTACAGAGACGGCCTCACGCCAAACCCCTGTATTTTATGCAATAAACATGTGAAATTCACAGCGCTTCTTGACACGGCAAATGAGATGGGGATTGATTTCATAGCCACGGGGCACTATGCGGGGGTAGTTAATCATCGCTTAACAATTGCCGCGGATAAAAAGAAAGACCAGTCATATTTTCTCTATGTCCTGACCCGTGAGATGCTGTCCCGTCTGGTACTGCCCCTTGGTGGGTTGACTAAGGATGAGGTGCGCGGCATTGCCCGTGAGCTGAACCTGCCCGCGGCGGCGCGTCCGGAAAGCCAGGAGATATGTTTTGTCGGGGAGTGTGATTACGGGAAGTTCATCAGGGACTACGACGGCGGCGTCAGGCGTGACGGCCCGATTATCGACATGACCGGCAACCGTGTTGGTACGCATCATGGCCTCTATGCCTATACGCTTGGGCAGCGGCGGCGAATCGGCATCGCCGCTAAAGAGCCGCTCTACGTCATAGGAATAGATACGGCAACTAATACCCTTAGGGTCGGTCAGCGTCAGTTTGCCGAGTCCATGGAATGTATCGCAGGCAATTTAAACATGCTTGTTGACATCGGCCTTCCCTCTTCGCTTGATGTAAAGATACGATCAGCCGGGCGGCTCATCCCTGCCCTCGTCAGCGCCGTTGACGCCCAAAAGGTAAAAGTCGTATTTGAGAGGCCACAGTGGCCGCCCGCCCCCGGGCAAAGCGCGGTATTTTATGATGTAGATACGGTGATTGGCGGAGGGGTTATTGTATGAACGGCAGTGTTTTGTTTATAATGTGCAACGCCGGTGTATGACAATGGCTAAAAATATATTATGATGTATTGGAGATACGATGAAAAAGATTATTGAACTTGCCGGGAGGGTAAAACACCTGCCGCCCTATTTATTCGACAAGATTGACAAACTCAAAAGACATGCCAGGGCAAAGGGCGTGGATTTAATTGATTTGAGTATAGGAGACCCGGACATCCCAACGCCTGCCCACATTGTGGAGGCCCTTCAGGCGGCCGCCCGGAAGCCGGAACACCATCGCTATCCCGCATACGAGGGCATGTTGGCCTATAGAGAGGCGGTTGCCAGTTGGTATTTAAAGCGTTTCGGTGTCACGCTTGACCCTGGGACTGAGGTGCTGTCTCTGATTGGCTCAAAGGAGGGGATTGGGCATCTGCCGCTGGCCTATGTAAATCCGGGGGATGTCGTCTTGTGTCCTTCGCCGGGTTATCCGGTATATTCCGTAGGGACGATGTTTGCCGGAGGAGAGCCATACCTGATGCCCCTGAGGGAGGAAAACAGTTATTTCCCCGATTTTTCCGCCATCCCTGACAATGTGCTTAAGCGGACAAAGCTGATGTTCTTAAACTATCCCAATAACCCTACAAGCGCGGTATGCAGCAGGGGGCAATTCATGGAGGCCATTGAGCTTGCGCACAGGTATAATTTTATAATTTGCCACGACGCCGCGTATTCAGAGGTCTATTTCGACGACAAAAAGCCGATGAGCTTTCTTGAGATTGACGGAGCTAAAGATGTGGCCGTAGAGCTTCATTCGCTGTCAAAGACGTATAATATGACGGGCTGGAGGATAGGATTTGCCGTAGGCAATGCCGATATAATATTTGGGCTTGGCAAGATAAAGACCAACCTTGACTCCGGCGTATTTCAGGCCGTGCAGGAGGCCGCGGTAGCCGCTATTGAAACAGACGACGCCGTCCTTGCACCGCTGCGCGACACGTACCGCGCACGCAGAGACGCGCTCTATGATGGACTTAAGGCCATAGGCATAGAGGCCATGAGGCCGGAGGCCACGTTTTATCTTTGGGCAAAAGTCCCCGCGGGGTTTAATTCTGAGTCCTTCGCCGTCCATCTGCTTGAAAACGCGGGCATATCTGCCACCCCCGGCAACGGTTTTGGAACGGCAGGGGAGGGCTATATCAGATTCGCCCTCACTGTAAATGTCGAAAGAATGAAAGAGGCCGTCGAAAGAATGAGAAAGGTCATCTGAGGGTATTTGAAGGCATATATCGGCCTTGGCTCAAACGTTGGCACCAGGCAGACCAATTGCCTCCATGCCATTGAGCTGATGTCGCGGGCCGGCATGCTGGTAACGGCACAGAGCCGCATGTATGAGACAAAGGCGTGGGGGGTAGTGAACCAGTCCGATTTTATTAATATGTGCGTTGAGATTGAGATACCGCTCACCCCATTTCAGCTCCTTGAGGAATTACAGGCAATTGAGATACAAATGGGCAGGCATAAGTCCTATAAATGGGGCCCGCGGGAAATTGACCTTGACATCCTGTTCTGCGGCGAACAGATAATAGACGAAGAGCGTCTTAAAATCCCCCACCCATATGCCCACCTGAGGGAATTTGTCCTTGAGCCGCTTGCCGAAATAGCCCCGGAGTTCGTACATCCACTAATAGGGAAGACCATAGTCCAGATGCTGCGCAGGCTTCAAACCCCTTAAAAATCAGCAATTCTCAATGAATAAGAAAGAAGGCATAGAATAAGGGGTTCTAAAGGAAAGGGAAAATATATTTCGCAAAGAGTGCGGCAAGTAGTGTCATAATATTGACACATTTGATAAAACATTCTG